>CALNBT010000204.1 GCA_937874345.1 uncultured Prevotella sp. | reverse complement strand
GCATAGACGCGCTTCTTGTCGACCGACAATCCAATCGATTCGCGCACTTTACTTTGGTAGGTTCGCCACAACTGTTGACCGGTCTTCAGGTCGACTGCGGTCATGGCCCGTTCGGGATCAACAAAGAAAACCTTTCCAAACCCAGTGACCGGCCATACGGCTGCCGGAGAATACATGACGCCTTTTCCATTTCCGGTTTGCCATGTCCATTGCGATGTACCATCATCCTTGTTCAAAGAATAAAGAGTATTGTCCCATGCCCCGAAGATTACTTGATTTCCAATAACCAGAGGTTTCGTTTCAATATACCCACGTGGATGGTGATTGGCCCATTTCACAGAACCATCCTTGATATGGATAGCCCGGAAGCAGCTATCCGATCCGCCCACAAAAGCGATGCCTTTGTCAATCGATATGGCTGATATTGAAGGGCGATTTACAGGGGTTTGCCAGGCAATCGTGCCGCTTTTGGCACGGATGCCATATACATACCCGTCTGCCGAGGCTGCCACCACGATTCCATCAGCTATATCCGGTGTCCCAAGGATACGTGCACCGGTCTGGCAATCCCATTTTTTATGACCATCTTTTAAGGAATAGCAACTTACTCGCCCCAGATTATCGGCCACATAAACCTGTTTTTTGTACACTACAGGCGAAGAATAGATGCCGGCATGCGAGGAGACAGTCCATTGTTCCGATACCTCGGGATAGGTATGATTCACCGTAAAATCGGGTCTTAGGTCTTCACTTCCAGGTTTTTCAGAATAATATTGATTTGAAAGCGATAAGGCTGTCCAACGATAACGTGGTTTGTTTATCGGATGGGTGTAAACGACAATAGAATCGTTAGTGACATCAATTTCATTATACTGCCCTGCCGTTTCACCTGTTGTGCGCAAGTTTGACACGTTAATGATACCCGGAATACCATCATAGGATAGACGTACATTTCGGTGATAATGCCCTCCGATAAATGCTTTGACAGGATAAGTCCTGACAGCATCTGTTACATCATACCAGTTGTCTGTATCATCGGGCAACATGGGCATATGGGTAACCAAGAAAACAGGTTTGCCATTCTTCCCATTTTGTGACAGCTCTGTTTTCAACCACTCAATGTCTTCGGGTGCCACATGCCCCAAGGCCATTCGCATCAAAGGCCCACAACTGAAACCATAGAACAGATAGCCATTGTGTTCAAGCTTAAATCGTTCGTATCCAAAGATGCGCTTAAAATCCATACAGGCGCTTTCACTCCATTTTTGTTCATGGTTACCCATGATGACGTAATAAGGAATGTGGAGCAGATCCAATTGTTGTTTTGCTGTCAACAGCGATGCTCTGTCGCCATTATCGGTTAAATCTCCCGTGACCAGCACGAAGTCGAGCCCTTGAGTATCATTGATTTGTTGGATAGATTGACGCAGATCATCAGTCGGAGAGGTTCTTCCGGTATTGATATGAAGGTCTGTCAAAACAGCAAACCGAAACGGTTCGACGGCATCCATTGGAATAAACCATAGCGTTATTCCAAAGATGCATATCAAAAGCTGTTCGAATATCTTCATTTACCTTTATTTAGACGTATTGAGCAAGTAGCCCAAAATACATTTCATCAACGTTTCACGCTGATCAACATTCTTCAATGACTCAAACGGGAAACCGAGAACGACTGTCTTCCAATGGTCTTTCTCTGATCCGCCAAAGACAACTCCTGCACTTAACCCGTTTTCCGAATAACGGAAAGCTGTATAGGCACATTCGTCAGCCGGTTCGATGGCATCGGGTGATTCAACGACATAGGATGTTTCGTTAGGCAGATTGTAATATGCCAACTCCATGTTCGTTTCAGTCAATGGCGAAGCTACTGTCTTGATTTTTCCTTCTACGGCAGCACGATTGTCTCTCCATTTATATTTCAGAATGTCTTGTGCAAACTGTTTGTCTTTTTCTACCGGTTTAGCAAGTGGATTAAACCAAAGGTCGCTTGCTACATACGAACCAGAAACAAATACTTTTCCGCCATTCTTGCAATAGGTTGTCAATACCGACTGCAGACTATCATCAAAGGTCTTGAATTGTAGAGGCGTGGCACCCGGTCTGCCCATCTTGGATTGTTTCTGCTTTCCCAAGATCAAATCAATGGCACTATAGTTGTCAATGTTGATCAAGTTTTGTTCGGTTGCAGCCACTTTGCTTGAAGAAACGAAGCTATAGCCTGCTTTTAAGATAGCGGCGCCATGCAAAGCCGGATAATCAAAAGTGTTACCCGCAATGACCAGCTTCTCCTCGTTGCCATAACTGTCGCCGAATCCACCCGAGTCATCATGTGTCCAAGGGATGGCACGGCGAAATTCTTTCATCTTTCCAATATAATTAATGGTGGTACCATCAGGAACACCATTGTCCTGATCGGCCAAGAATCCTGCCTCTCGATCGTCTGATGTTACGAAATCGTCGGGCCCACTGATGCGTTCAAATCCATTGACAATCAATACCGGTTTTTGAGCTGACTGCGAAGAAACGCCAACCGATAGAATTTCTGATGGGAAGCTTTGTCCGCCCTTATTCAAGGCCGTTACCCTGAAGCTTACAACTTTGTCGGAAGGTATATTACACAGATAGGTTGTCTTTTTGACGACTGTACCATTGTCAAAATCTCCGTTACCAACACGCTTGTAAACGACATATTTGTCGGGCATGGCTGTTGGTTCAAGCGAATCAACCACCGCGTGCCACGAAAGTTTAACTTGGTCCTTTTTTCCTAAAGTGGCAGAAAAGCGGTCAACGGGTAAAGGTTGAACGACATAATCAACGCCATACGAATCTGAAAGAAACTTCAGCATGCCTTTATAGATGGCACGACTTACCGTAAATCTAAAGCGGGGATCCAAGCCATAGCGCATATCTGCAAAATTCTGATGCGATAACAATTCAAGTAACATGGCAGGCACTCTGGGTGTCCAAGCTTCGAAATAAGATTGATCCCACATCCCTCTGCGGGTCCAATTGGGCTCATATAATGAACGGATGTCGTGGGTGATATTTGACAGAACCAAATCGCACAAGTCATGATTGGCCATTCTTGATGATCCGTCGGCATATTTACCACCATATCGGTCTACTTTATAAATGCCCAAACTGCCAACAATGGTATCTCTGCCGAAAGTTCCGGCATCTGAATGGAAAGCAAACGAAAGGTCAATGGGTATTTGAAGGCCTTTGACATCTGGGCAGGATTTTGTTCCGCCTGCCAGATAGTTTACCCATATCCCACGAGATTTATAATCGTCAGAATAATCATCTCCGCCATGACTGGGTGAATAAATACTGTCTGGAATGCCGGCCCACTGCATCCAATAGCGAGCCCCTTCAACAAAGCGCGGATAGCCACTCACCTCATAAGGATAGTTTATCTGAGGCTGATAGGCATTACGGGCAACGCGCATGTTGGATTTGCCATATTTGGAACTGGCTTTGGTATAGTGAACAATGCTGTCTTGATCAGCCCTTCGGGCGATATTACCCATTCCACCACCAAATTTAACAGCATCGGCAGTGACAACCGTTCCCGTTTCCTTTGAGTAATTGGATAATACTACTTTCCCACTGGTTCCTTTGTCGAAGGAAAATGTCCCTAGATAAATCCAAGTCCCTCCGCCCATCTTCTGATTCACCTTGAAGGCGGTTTTTCCATCTTTATGGTAAACCGTATAGATGGCATCTGAAGTACTGTTAGGTTGTGATTGATACGAAACATAGACCGCATATTGCCTGTCAACAGGTATCGTTGGAATCCAGCTGATTGTACTTTGATCGTTGCTCTTTTTCACGGTTTGAGCTTGTCTAAAAGTACCATCAGCAAAGGGGTTGTCAAATTCTGTATATTGTTCTTTGGTGTAGGCAAAACCTTTGCCGGCACCATTGACCCATGGTTGGGCACCAGTGGTTTCTTGGTATAACGATGTTGCCAATTGTCGATCGTTGTCAACGATGACTTCGTATGGATTGGCATCGCGTTCTCGAGGCATCATCACAATGGCTCCTGCGTTTTCGAGCATGGGAACCAAATAAGGTAAGACATAGCTTTGCGTATATTTGTCTTCAACGGTTTGGAAGACTCTGGCACGTTGCCATTCCCATCGTGCAAGTCCTAGTTGATAATATAGTCCATGACTTTGCCACAAGGCAATATGCCTGCCATCCAATCCTTTGGGTGCTTGGTAGGGCCTATCCATATTCTGTACAAGTGGTATTTTGCAATCATTTGTAAAGATAGGGCGTTTGTTTTTTTTGTCTTGATACAATCTAGGTATCAAGTCTTGAATGTCTTTTCCACCAGTAATGACGTGTATAGCAGCGTTTGCATAAGTAGTTGGCAGTGCATTCTTCACAGCTTCCAAGATTTTCTGCACATTGTCCCTTCTAAATGGAACATAGGAGAAATTATCACTTGTGTAAACGGTGAACCGATTCTGCTCAGAATGAACAGAGTCTACCTTTACTTTGAGTGTTTGAACCCCCACCGTAAATGGATTGATGGCATCCTCAAGTTTTGACTTTTCTTCAGGGTTCAGGACCTGTGCCGATAATGCCAAGGGTAAGAACAGCCCAATTATCAAACAAAAATATGCACGTCTTCTCATGTCACTCAAACATTCTTCTATTTAGTTAGTTAAAATCATTTTGGGAAGATACAAAAGCACCCGGCCCAATGGACCAGGTGCTTTTATTACTTTCGAACATTAGTTGGCCCAATTTGCATTTTGCTGAATGCTCGTATTCAAGTTCAACTCATTGCTTGGAATTGGATATACATAATATTTGTGATCAAACTGACGTACCTTACTTGTAGGTACGATGTAGTTATCTGCATTGACAGTGGTCTTGTTATTAGCAACATTTGTCAAGTTTGCACCTAAATTGACAGCAGGATTTACTCCTGAATCAAGTTTATCCAACTGGTGCCAACGAACCAAATCCCAATAGCGATACCAATTGTCAAGCATGAGCTCGCATCGGCGCACGCGTCTAATTTCCCACAACAGGTCACTCACATTCATGTTCTTGTTCGGGTCTGCTAGTGGTTGGAGGGTTAAATTAGGAAGTCCAACACGTTTCTGCAACAGATTAACCGTATTGTCAAGATCTGTTTGGGTAATCGAATTCAGTTCAGCCTTTGCTTCAGCTTCATTCAATAGAATTACGGCATACCAATAAAGCGGAGCATCCGTATATCCTGTTCCAATATTGGTACGATAGTAAACGTCTAACGTTGTGTTATCAAACTTTTTAATGGTGTAACCCGTAGAAGATGTCATTAAAGCCGAACCAGATGCCTGTCCCTTATCATTTAGACGTGCCCAAGAGTGCCCTTTGAAACAAATGATTGAATCAATGAGAACGCTCAAGCGTGGATCGCGGTTGTTGAGAATGGTTGCAATAGAATAATTTCCATCCTTGTTGATCACAGCTTTGTCATCTTTATTCATGGATGTTGTAGCTAAAGGCTTTCCATCCCTGAACAGGAAGGCGTCAATAGCATCTTTCGTAAGACCAGACTGCTCGGTTGAACCACAGGTATAATCGATGATAGAATGCATGACAACATCCTTTTCATAATTGCGGTAAAAAATGATCTCCTTGTTTGTTCCAAGGCTAAGAGAGTTGTAGATATCTCCATATTTAGCACTCAATGAGAACAAACCAGATTTCATCAAAGCCTCTGAAGCTGTTACGCTTTCTTGCAGATATTTCTGTGCCCGAGCAGCATCGGGTGCTTTGCCGTTATCTGCTTGTGTACGGTATTTACAAAAAGTTCCTTCATAAAGACAGATATCGCTCTTCATGGCGGTAGCCATTTCTGCGCTCCATTGTGTCTTGTCACTAACAGGCGATAGGTTTGCAATAGCAAAGTTTAAATCATTAAGAACAGAATCCATCACGACATCTCGGTCGGTACGCTTTCCATAGACCAATTCATCTTCGGGATTAAGAATCGGATAATTAATCCACTCCACATCACCATATTTCCTTACCAGTTGATAATATTGCCATGCTCTGTTCAATCGGCCAACAGCCGTATAGTACATAATGTCCTTTTGAGACAACTGGGCATTCTGCAATCCCTGCAACATATAATTAACACGACGGATTTCGGTGAATGGACCAGACCAATCACTAGAAGTATTGGGAATGGTCTTAAAAGTCCAATCCTTGAAAGCAGAGGTTGCCTGGTCGTCGTTCAAGTTTGTGAAATAGAACCATCCGCTGCTTCCACTCGAACTGTAACCTGTATAGTTGTCATAAAATTTATTGCTATAGCTGGCCACGTCATTGGTATTACTCCAAAATGCAGGAGTATTGGTGAATGTGTCACGGGGCGATTTATCTAGGAAATCATTACAGCTTGACAGCAGCAGCATTGAAGCTGCGAACACAAATATAATAGATTTTTTCATATTATCATTTTTTTTATGTGTAGCATCATTTTAGAGAGTAACCTGAATACCAAATGATAAGGTACGCATCATAGGGAATGTACGACCCCATGTACCATTGCCAAGACCACCTTGACTATCATTCATTTCCGGGTCGATGGGAAGGTTTTTGCTGCCCTTGTAAAGCAAGCATAAGTTGTCTCCGCTAACATACAGTCGAACCTTCTGAATATAGATTTT
>CALNBT010000203.1 GCA_937874345.1 uncultured Prevotella sp. | reverse complement strand
TCAAACTTAATAACGTTTGATCGTATAAGCCTGCCGTCGATTGTATAGACATTGACCAGTTGTTGGTTAGTAGTCTCTACATTGGTGATGCCTGTAGCATCGACTGTTACTTTAGGAAATGCTGATATACGTAAACGCCCTGCACCCATAGGAATGAGTTGGATGTCATCTGTGGTTACACTACGAGCAGCAAATTTAGAAGGCAAAGTGCTTGTCATGCCGGTGGCATCGAAAGTCCAAGAAGGGATTTGCTTTCCTTTGGCTTCGAAAACTAATGGAACACTTTCTTCTGTGAAAGGAAAATTGTCAGCTGGCCAAGGCTTTCGGGTTACGGTAATGTTAAAAGGCAAGTTTTGTTGATCGACGACCAAAGAATAATTCCAAGCAGATGCGGGGAAGATTTCATATGTCGGCCACAATGATGCATCAACACCACTTTGCCAATGTGAGTCGTCTTGAACGATGGCTGGGTCTCTGCTATCCCGTTGGTTATACTGTTCGTTGATTTTAAGTGATAAGGTCAAAGGACCATAATCGACACTGACACTTGCTTGGTTGGCTGTCCATACGGTGGAAGAGATTTCCATAGGCATCGATAAAACAATTTTGTCACCGTCTTTCCAGGTTCTGTCTACACGAACATATTTATTTGGTTCAATGTTACCATCTACTTTTACACCATTGATGCTAATAGCTGTTTGTTTAGACCATTTAGGAATTCTCAGGTAGAGTGGGAACGTAACAGCGCTTTCGGTACGGATCGTCATCATAATCTGCTCTTCAAAAGGATAGTTTGTTTCCTGTATCAGTTTTATTTCGTGCTTATTGTCAACCATTGCTGTTGTTTCCGATGCGCCATATAGCATGGTTGCCAAACCGTTGTCGGTGGTTGCCATCACCATATGCTCAATATAGTAAGGCCATCCCATGCCGTGGTTGTGTTGGCAACATCGACTGCTGAAGGGATTCATGGCCAACATTCCGAGCAAATTGTTGTCAATGCTTGGATAATGATTTTTACCATCGCTGATAGCCATGTTGGGTGATGTAAGATAGCGTAATGCTTTCATGTCGGATGTAAGGGCAGCTGGCAACGTATTGAAAGCAACATTTTCGCAATGGTCGGCCCAGAATGGATCGCCGGTAATACCCATCATGATTTCGTCTGAAGCCAGTTGCTCTACAATGGCGCATGTCTCGGTACCCTGTCTTGGGTCTCCATAACCAATACGGGCATTCTCATCGGCACCATACATGCCACCTGGAACCTGTCCATAACGCTGTCTCATGATTTGAAAATCGTTATACGAATTTTTGATGAGTGCCGAATCAGCTTGATATAGATAGTAGGTTGCAGGCTCGCGGAATCCTTGTGCCACGTTCACACCATGCCAGTTGGGTAGTTCTGTTGGTTGGGTCCAATCGGCGGTATTGGTATGTAACTTATGAATTAAGGGCAGCACGTCTTGGTCTCCAGTGAGGTTATAGTACCATATCACGCTCCACATATTA
Organism: uncultured Prevotella sp.; assembly: GCA_937874345.1. Taxonomy (GTDB): domain Bacteria; phylum Bacteroidota; class Bacteroidia; order Bacteroidales; family Bacteroidaceae; genus Prevotella. The sequence goes on along the minus strand of CALNBT010000203.1, from coordinate 7,287 downwards.
TCGCCTCCACGCATCTTTTCCCAATAGTCTTCAAGAAAGTCGTTGTCGTTGAGACTAAGTTCCCACATGAAATATTTCTTCATGAGGTTTAGCACACGAGCGTCTTGACTATGTTCATAATATGTTTGGAGCGCCCACAACATGATCATCTGCGCCCAAACTTCTGGTTTCCCGTTAGCGATGTTTTGAGGTCCAAAGAATCCATCAGGCTTTTGGTGGGACAAAACGGCATCAAACCAAATCTGAGCCTCATTTTTCATAGCTGCATCATCGAGAATGTAGGCTGCGCTACAATAACCTCTGAGCCAATAGGGCACTTCTTCCCATCCATGGTCTCCTGTGTCGCTCAGCCATTGATTGTTATTTTTATCCAGCCATGCACTGATCGTGCCCAGCTTGCCGTTAAGTCCGTCTCTTTGCAATTGGAGAAATTTGAGGAGCCAGCCTTGTGGCTTGATTTTCCCGACAGGCAGTTTTAGGAGACGACCTTTTTGTAATGGTGCTTGAAAATTAGAGTAATTGTTGCTCTCTTGAATGAGTGGTAAATCAACAATCGATACTTTGTCTTGGGCAGACATGATTGTTGATAAAAGCAAAAGTGATAAAAACATGAGCTTCCTTCTCAAGAATTTGCGCTTCATGTTTCTTTGATTCGAATAAATTTGTATCATGACAACAGGAAAAAATAACTTTACTCAAAAAAAGTAATAAGTAGGTTTTATTTCAATGATTGGGCAAAGATAAGCTTTTTAATTGATTATCATATGATAAGAATGTTAATTCGGGAGTGAAAGATCATATCTGTTGTCAATAATAATGAAGCACTTGTTTCAATTTCCAAATTAAATTGTCTGTAGATTTATTCATGAAAGAAAGTATCTTTTGTTGTCCAGGAAGATATTTTTAGTTCAATTCTTTTTGGCTAAATAAACGTTTGTAAATATTTGGTAAATCAAAAGCCAACAAGTATCTTTGCAGGTATTATTTAGGACCGATAATCTAATGGCTAAGTTAAATCTGGTGGATTATGGTCTCAGTATGAAAACTACAATCTATACTTATGACTTCACTAACGTTGGCGATTGTTTTCGCTTTTATTGTTGGCTATTTTTTTATAGCGATCGAGAGTTTTACAAAGGTAAATAAGGCTGCTATCGCTTTATTGACTTTGGTGGTCTGCTGGACTCTATTTATGTTTGGTGCTGGTGACTACCTCCCAGGTCTTTCTGGTGATGATCTTTACAATCAGGCAAGTAGTGCGATAGAAAAGCATCTGGGTAGTACTTCTACAACCTTATTCTTTCTGATGGGTGCAATGACAATCGTGGAGATTGTGGATCAAAACGGTGGTTTCGACTTTGTAAGAAAAGCTTTGCACACGACAAGCGAGAGAAAATTGTTATGGCAAATTGCCTTCATGACATTTTTTCTCTCAGCAATATTAGACAATATGACGACTGCTATCGTGATGATTATGATACTACGCAAATTGGTTTCCAAGCATGAAGATAGAATTATCTTTGCTTCTTTGGTTATCATTGCAGCTAATGCCGGTGGAGCTTTCTCGCCAATTGGTGATGTCACCACCATTATGCTATGGAATAAAGGAGTAATCACGCCACTTGGGGTCATATCCGAAGTGTTTGTTCCTTCGGTTGTATCGCTTGTAGTACCTGTGCTCATCATGCAATATTCTTTGAAAGGACGGCTTGTAACGAGTGATTCTAATTTGAAAATCGATAGTCATGTTTTTGAATTTGATGATTTTCAACGAAAGGTTATCTTCTTTTTAGGTGTTGGTGGTTTAATTTTTGTTCCAATTTTCAAAAGTATCACACATTTGCCTCCATTTGTCGGTATTTTATTTGTACTTGCGATATTGTGGATTGTAAGTGAGATTTTCTATAGAAACCATCATCATACGAATGCGGGAATGAATAATCGGGTGAGCAATCTGTTATCAAAAATCGATTTGTCTACGATCCTTTTCTTTTTGGGCATTCTGATGGCGGTAAGTTGTCTTGAACAAGTTGGGGTATTACAGACTCTTGGCACCTGGCTCAATCAGGTATCAAATGGCAACCATTACATCGTCACAGGGGTCATTGGTCTCGTATCTAGTGTTGTTGACAATGTTCCTCTGGTTGCAGGATGTATGGGTATGTATCCCATTCAAGCTGTCGGCGACATGGCTGTTGATGGCATCTTTTGGCAATTGCTGGCCTATTGTGCCGGAGTTGGTGGTTCTATCCTCATCATTGGAAGTGCTGCCGGAGTTGTTGTTATGGGTTTGGAAAAGATAACCTTTGGTTGGTACATGAAACATGTCAGCTGGTTGGCATTGGTAGGTTATCTTTCTGGTATATTGAGTTATTGGCTGATCCGCGCCTTCTTATTCACTGCATCTTTATAAGTTCTTTTTTAAATAATGATTTTACATCAAATTGTGCAATTTCGTATGATACAATTAATGGATAATGAATAAAAAAACAATCTTGTCCCTGTTTGTCATATGGATGATGTCTTTATCGTCAAATGGGCAAACAGGGAACGTTTTTGAACAGTATTTCAACAAAGCCTTGCAGTTCTCAAAGATGTTTCCCAAAGAAAAGGTACATCTTCATTTAGATAATAGTAGCTATTACCAAGGTGATACCATCTGGTTTAAGGCCTATGTCGTTACTGCTTCGGACAATTTACCAAGCAAAATCAGCAAGCCTCTTTATGTTGAAGTGCTCGATCAACTTGGGAATGTCATGGAACGGCATATCGTCAAACTAAACAATGGAGAAGGGTATGGACAAATACCGTTAACCAATGCGCTCTTTACTGGATATTATGAAATTCGGGCATATACTCGTTGGATGTTGGCTTTTGATGATCCTCAATATTTTTCTGTGACGGTTCCCATTTATCGAAAGCGGCTAAATCCGGATGAATCGTCGAGAAACATTGCCTCTTATCGAATGGACAAAAGTATGAAACAGCGTCCAAATGCGAAGATGAAAGAGTTGGAAGCAAGGTTTTATCCAGAAGGAGGGCATCTGATTAAAGGCCTGACATCCGTTGTTGGCATTGAAACGGTTAGTCGTGACAGTGGAGCCGTTAACCTGAACGGATTTCTTTTGTCGCCAACAGGTGAGCGGTTAATGCCTATTTCTACCATTCATGATGGGATGGGAACGTTTGTTTACACTCCTGGAGAATCGCATTCTAAAATAGAATTGCTGTATAAAGGTAAATCTTACCGATTTGATCTACCCGAATCCGACAATGATGGTTATACATTAATGGTGAACAATCGAGACGATTCGTTTGATGTTCTGGTGTCAAGAAGTTCTGAAGACTTGAACGATTCACTGGCACTTTTTACTTTTTCTCAAGGCGTTCCTTTCCACTATATTCCCGTTTCATTTGTAGGAAACACGTCAAAGCATATCCGATTTATGAAAAACGACTTGCCGGGTGGTGTTTTGCGCATGTCTTTGATTAACTCTGGAGGGAAAGTTATATGTGATAGATTCTGTTTCTCCTCGCCAACAGAATCTGTTCATCTGGAAGGAAATAGCGATCAGAAGATTTATCATCCATTCTCCAAGGCAAATTACAAATTGCGATTGACAGATCAACAAGGTAATCCGCTTCCGAACAAATCTGTTTCTATCTCTATCCGTGATGGTTTAGAGACAGATTATCAGCAAGGAGATCAATCTATTTATACCGATCTTTTGCTGACTTCTGACTTGAAAGGTTATATTCATCAACCAGGATTCTATTTTGAAAAGAATAACAGCTTACGAAGAAAGTTGCTTGATAATTTACTGTTGATAAGGGGTTGGAGAAAATATGACTTGGATATAGCCCTAGGTAAGAAGAGTTTTGTACCCAAACAGATACCTGAACCTAATCTGACGATTTATGGAGCAGTAGCATCCTGGTTTGGAAAACCGCAGAGCAATATTGGGGTTTCTGTGTTGGCCAATAGCGATTCGGTATTTATTTCCGGAACAGTACATGCCGACTCTTTAGGAAATTTCAGTTTTCCAATTGACGATTTTTATGGAAACCTAGAATCGCTTATCCAAACCAAACGTGACGGTAAGCAATTTAATAGAAATACAACAGTTAGTCTTTTCCGCACTTTTGAACCAGAACTACGTGCTTTGGATGTTGCTGAGCTAAACCCAAAATGGGAATCGCCTGTTGATACTGGCCGCGTAGGAATTCTAATTGATTCTTTGATTTCAGTGAAGTTTGAGAAAGATGCAAAACTGTTAGGCGAGGTTGTCGTCAAAGGTGAGAAACGCTACAATTCGTTAAAGCAGACAGAATCGTTTGAAAGGGATATTGTGGCCTTCTACAACATTCGCCAATATGTTGACAAAGAACGCGATAAAGGTGATTTTGTAGCTAATGACGTGGGGTATTTGCTTCATAAGATTAATCCGATGATTAATGTTGATGGAACAGAGTATGGCGTCAATGAGTTGAAATACAGTGCCAACGGCATGGAAATCCAGCAATCGTTTATCCAGAAAGACGTGGACATGATAGAAACGGCAATGTTATATATCGATCGTTCGGGGAGATTTGCTTATAAGTTGGGCGATTCTTATCGAGTAGAAGTATCTGATTTAAATGATATTTTTACGAATACCCGAGCAGATACCACTAGCTTGGCAGATATGAAGAATATCAGTATCCGTTGCGCATTCAAGATGGCAGACAACTGGAGTGTCGATAAAAGCTATACACCTACTCATGGAATTCGCAAAACTGTGATTCAGGGATATGATAAACCTAAGGAATTCTATTCACCGATTTATCCAGATAGTGCTTATTTCGAGCCTCAGAAAGACCTACGCCGAACCCTATACTGGAATCCGGAACTAAAAACAGATGAGAAGGGAGAGGCAATCGTTCACTATTTCAATGGCAGGAAAACAACTTATATGAATGTTCATGTAGAGACATTAGTGGATGGAAAGCCGGCGGCAATAACTACTTTCTCCTATCCCCAACGAGATCAATAATTTACTATTTGCAGATGCTTCATGGGGTGACCACCCCACATGGCATCGTCAACGTATTGGAATCCTTGTGCGGTATAAAGATGTTCGGCACGAGGATTATTTTTATCGACTAATAATCCTACTTTGGTAATTCCTAGCGTTTTCGCTTTTTCGATTATTTTACGAAGAAGCTGGCTGGCAATACCTTGATTCCTGAATCCAGGAAGCACAGCCAAACTGTCTATGTAGAACTCATCTGGCTGTGCCTCATCATCCATGTCCGGATCGACACTTCCAAAAGCTTTCAGTGCAGCATCAAGATATGCTTTACGGAGTTCATCTAATCTTGCCCCATCATACCCCACACAAATACCCAATATCACATCGTCTTCAGTAGCAACCAATGTGTTCAGATAACTGTATTGCGTATTTTCCATTTGCACAAGTTCTATCATCATTTCTTCAAATTCAGATAGAGAATGTTGTGGACCGGCAAGATTCTGACAACAGTCATCACTCATAGCCATCATGATCAGTTTGGCTATCTCATGGGCTTGTGCTGGATGTGCATTGGTAATTTTCATTGTTTCTTCTTGAGATTGAAGTTGAATCGAAGACCACCGTCCATATTATTGTGTGCCTGAATCGTACCTCCATGCATGATAACCGCATTCTTTACGATGGCCAATCCAAGACCTGTACCGCCCATCTTTCTGCTTCTACCTTTGTCAACACGGTAGAAACGTTCGAAGAGTCTTGCCAAATGCTCATTCCGAACTCCATTTCCGTTGTCTTTGAAAATGAACTGCCATTCGTCTTGATTCTCTTCAGCGCTTAAGGTTATAGTTGTTCCTTCACCTGCATAGTTGATGGCGTTGTCTGTAAGGTTTCTGAAAATGCTGTAAAGCAAGCTTTGGTTACCTTGGATGATAATGTTTGGTGGAAGATCGTTGACAAAAACCATATGCAATTTATCCATCTCCAAAGCGCTTTCCTTCACGATATTGGCAACCATCTGGGATATGTCGACATCGGTATATTCCATCATATCTGGAGCGTCGTCCATGCGGTTCAATGTCGAAATGTCTTGCAAAAGTGCCGTGAGCCGTTGACTTTGAGCATAACTATGTTGCAAGAAAAGTTGCTTCGTCCGTTCGTCGATATGTGGATTATCGATGATTGTTTCCAAATAGCCTTGAATGCTGGCCACAGGCGTTTTCAATTCGTGGGCAATATTTTGTGTCAACTGTCGTTTCAACACATCTTGTTCTTGCCGTGTTGTTTGTAATCGTTTGTAAATCTTGATGATTCGTTCGGCTATTTCTCCCAACTCATCATCTGGAAACGCTATCAAATCTTCTGTTTCAAGGCTCTCATTGTGGTCAGCTCGACTGGCAAACAATTTTAATTTAGTGATATTTGCTCCTAAACGGCTCAAGAATCTCCAAAGGACTAGCGTCAGGATAGCAATGGCAGATAATGCAAACCAAATAAAATGTTGGTCAGTCTGAAGAGATTTGGCTAGGTCATTGTTGTACGGAAGGGCACTTCTGATGGTGATGTTGGGATGCTCAAAGTGCGTTGCGGAATAAAAATACTTCTTTTTTTGAGTCAAGGTATCCTGCTCAAAGTTAGAGCCTTTCTTATTTTTCGAGTCTTGTCGTATTTCTTTACGAGAAAGATTGGTATTTAGCTTGCTATAATTTTTGTAGATATTGTCGAAAACAACCTCATCTTTTCCATTAAGAATCGTTACCCACAGGTACGGCATACTGTGCTCTTTTACATAATTGGTCAATGTTTGCTCATCTTGTTTGCCTATGTAACGAATGGCATCTGCCATGCGTGTATTGTAGTTTTGCAGTTTAAGGTCGAGCATGTCAATCTTATGCTGTCTCTCTAAAGTTTGCTGGAAAACAATAAAAGAGATGGCAAAAATCAGGAATACCGCAAGGATACTGATATAGAGTTTTTGACCAACCGATATTTTTTTCATTGACCATCAAAATAATATCCATAACCCAATCGGGTTACGATACACTTAGAAAACCTTCCTATTTTTTTTCTTAACCTTGTAATGTTTACGTCAACGGTGCGATCGAGTACCAACACATCCTTTGGCCAAATGCGATCGATGAGCTCTTGGCGTGAGAAGACATAACCTTTTTCGGAGAGTAGTAAATGAAGCAACTCGAACTCTGTCTTTGTAAATGGTATGGGTTCGCCATCAATGGTAACTACCTTTCGGTCAATGTTCAACTCTATCTCTTTATAT
>CALNBT010000202.1 GCA_937874345.1 uncultured Prevotella sp. | reverse complement strand
ATTTAACCGATGAGAATCTTTTTTGCATTGCTATTGACGATGGTCTTTACTTTTCCGCCAATTCAAGCCCGGCAGTTGCCCCTGTTAGATGATGTTTCCGGAAAACAGGACCGGGGCCTGGAACGGACAAGACCTTGGTATGGCGCATGGATTGGCGATGGACAAAGTAAGGACACATGGGCTGCACCTTATTTTCGAAAACAGTTTACCGTGACCAAGCCTGTGAGACATGCCGAGGTATTTATTGCGGTTGGAGGACTCTACCGGCTGTCGCTGAACGGCAAGCGGGTGGGAGACCATTTCCTGGATCCCGCCTTCTCGCGATACGATCGCCGATGCGAGTATGTGGCTTTTGATGTTACCAGTCAGTTGCAAGATGGGACCAATGCTTTGGGGGTGGTGCTAGGCAATGGGTGGTACAACCATCAGGCGCTGGCGGTTTGGGATTTTGAAAAGGCTCCCTGGCGCAACCGCCCAACGTTTTGTCTGGATCTGCAAATCCTTTACCAGGACGGCACATCCGAAATGATCTCTACTGATCTCTCATGGAAAACCTCTTTCGGCGCATGGGTGTACAACAATATCTACACCGGTGAGCATTACGATTTCAATCTCGAGCAGAAGGGATGGGATGCCGCCGATTTTGACGATTCAAGGTGGCATGGCGTGCAGTACCGCCAGTCTCCGGCATCAAAAATCATTCGCCAGAACATGGAGCCCATCCGATTGGTGGAGCGAATCAATGCTGTTCGTTGTCAAAAGATAAACGATACCACATACGTATATGACTTTGGAAAGAATATGGCGGGTATAACGCATACCAGTATCAAGGGCCTTCAAGGAACCGTGGTGCGCATCCAACATGGCGAGCGGTTGCAGGCAGACGGTACACTCGATATGCACAATATCGACGTGTACTATCGTGGCAACAAACAGCGAGAACCTTTCCAGACACACATCCTGACGTTGAGTGGTGGTGACGATGCTTTTGCGCCCGAGTTCAGCTATCAAGGTTTTAGGTATGTGCAGGTAACAACCAGTACACCGATAACCCTCACTGCCGATAACGTGGTGGCCTATTTTGTACACAGTGACGTATCGAAAGTTGGAATGGTTGAGAGTGGCAGCGAACTGTTGAACAAAATTTTCGCTGCAACCAACCAGTCGTATATCTCCAACCTGATGGGATATCCTACAGATTGTCCACAACGCGAAAAAAACGGATGGACAGGTGATGGACATCTTGCTGTGGAGACCGGATTGTATTCCTATAATGCCAAGCGTGTTTACGAGAAGTGGCTTGCCGATTTCAGAGATGAACAGCAACCCAATGGCGTATTGCCAGACATTGTTCCAACCGATGGATGGGGGTATGGAACAGCCAATGGATTGGATTGGACATCGAGTGTGGCCCTGATTCCCTGGAATCTGTATTTGTTCTACGGGGACCTAAGTCCATTGAAACAAAATTATCAAGCCATCAAACGTTATGTCGACTATGTGGATCGAAACTGCCCCTCGCATCTGTCGTCATGGGGTAGAGGTGATTGGGTGCCGGTCAAGACGAGATCGAATTTGGAATTTACATCGAGTATCTATTTCTACACCGATGCCGTGATACTGTCTAAGACAGCAAAGTTATTGGGAAAGACTGCCGATGCGACATACTATGGGCAATTGGCCGATGCTATTCGCAAGGCTTTGAACGATAGATATCTGGATAAGGAAAAAGCGATTTATGCCGGTGGATCACAAACCGAGATGAGCATGGCTTTGTATTGGGGCATAGCACCCGACGACATGAAGGCCCGATTGGCTGAAAACCTGGCAGCAGATGTGCGCTCTAACGGTTACCATCTGGATGTCGGTGTGCTGGGATGCAAAGCAATTTTGAATGCTTTGAGCGAAAATGGAAAGATGGATGAGGCTTACCGGTTGGCCGTACAAGATACCTATCCCTCGTGGGGTTGGTGGATTGTGAACGGTGCGACAACGTTACATGAAAACTGGGACATCAACGCAGCGCGCGATATCTCAGATAACCACATCATGTTTGGTGAGATAGGTGCGTGGCTGTATAAAGGCCTTGGGGGGATCTATCCTGATGAATCCAATCCGGGCTTCAAGCATATCGTTCTCAGGCCACATCCCATCAAAGAGCTGAAGTACTTTACGGCTAAACATACTTCGCCCTATGGTGAAATTATTTCTTCGTGGAAGATAAAGGGAAGCAAGGTTGCCTATTATGTGAAAGTGCCCAAGGGATGTACGGCAACGTTGTATTATTCAACGAAGACCGGTGAAAAAATCAGGGAATTGAGTGAAGGAGAGTGGAATATGTAATGTTTTACATATTCAATTTCTTCTGTATCACCTTATTTAATGCTTGGATATGACGGGTGTGTTTGGATAAATCCTCGCGCACCACATTGATTTCATTGAAAAGTTCGGCGGCGGCACTCTGTATGGCATTAGGCTTCCGCCGACTTTTGTCTGCAGAAGCATTGTACAAAATCTTGATACCCTTTTCTTTTAGTTCAATCTTGATATCTGTTCCGGCTTCAACAGGTTCACCATCATAGTGAATGACACCTGGCTTGCTACGGTGAATCAGCAGATTCTTGCAGGTAAAACTCTTGATTTTTGAATTCATATCCAACGTTTTGTTGAACATGTCTATGCTGATCTGGGGAGCTTCAATCAGGTCGAACGGTTCCATGATGATGACATCCATCAGCCCATCACTCATCGATGCCTGGGGAGCGATCACGGCATTATTGCCGTATTGCGAGGCGTTGGCACACGAAATCAGGAATGCCTTGTAGAATCGATTCCCATTCTCGTCGCGAATTTCGTAAGTCTCGGGTTGATACTTTAACCCTTCTTCCAGAACTTTCTGTACGTAGGTGATGGGACCGCGCTTACCGCTTTCGGCAAATTTCATGCTGACAAAGGCATCGAAACCCATCCCACAGGTAACAAAGAAAGGGTGACCGTCAATAATGCCGTAGTCGTAATCGTCTATTTCATAGCGGTTAATGACTTTCACGGCATTTTTAACATTGAGCGGCAACATCATATGTCTGGCCAAACCGTTTCCCGATCCGCAGGGGATGATGCCTAATGCTGTCTTGGAATGTACAATTGCTTTGGCCACTTCGTTGATGGTCCCGTCACCTCCCACGGCAACAACAACATCATAGCCTTCATCACGAGCTTGTTTAGCCAGAAGGTTTGCCTCGCCTGCCTGGCTCGTTGTCACGATCTCGTAATCAAACAGCTCTTTATCGATTTCTGTCTCGATAATATCAGAGATAGATGTTTTACGCCTACCACCCGAAATGGGATTAATAATGAAACGTACTCTTTTCATTTCATAGATTTTTTCATAAGTTGAGAATCACGAAGTGATTTGAGCTATATTCGATTTGAATGAAGTTTAATTGATGTTGCAAATGTACTACAATCTGGTAAATTATCAGATTCAAAATGAACAAATTTAAAGAAAAATACATATAATCGTTATTTTAAAAATAATATTTTATTTTTTTTTTGTATCTTTGCAGCCTATTTTAAACAAGGGCGTTTTAAAACCTATTTAATATTTCTATATTTAGAATGGGACAACTACAAGAAAGGTACAAAAGTTATCGTGAACCACAAAAGTATATGGATGCTGGCGTGTATCCATATTTTAGGGAGATAACAAGTAAACAAGGAACAGAGGTTGAGATGGGAGGACATCACGTGTTGATGTTTGGATCGAATGCCTATACGGGACTAACTGGCGATCCTCGTATCATCGAAGCTGCGAAGAAAGCTCTTGACAAATACGGAACAGGATGTGCTGGAAGTCGTTTTCTCAATGGTACATTAGACTTACATGTACAATTAGAGAAAGAACTGGCAGCTTTCGAAGGCAAGGATGAGGCTTTATGCTTTTCAACCGGATTCTCTGTCAATCAAGGTGTATTAGCAACAGTGGTCGGTCGCAACGATTATATCATTTGTGATGATCGAGACCATGCAAGCATTGTTGATGGACGACGTTTGTCTTTCGCTACACAATTGCATTATAAGCATAACGATATGGAAGATTTGGAGCGCGTGCTGCAGAAACTTCCTGAAGAGGCTATCAAGCTGATCGTTGTTGACGGTGTTTTCTCCATGGAAGGTGATTTGGCTAAATTGCCAGAGATCGTTGCATTGAAGAAAAAATACAACTGTTCTGTGATGGTTGACGAAGCTCATGGTTTGGGTGTTTTCGGAAGACAGGGCAGAGGTGTGTGCGACCATTTTGGGTTAACCGACGAAGTAGATCTCATCATGGGAACTTTCTCTAAGAGTTTGGCTTCTATCGGTGGATTTATTGCCAGCGACAAAGACACCATCAACTATCTGCGTCATACCTGTCGTACCTATATCTTCAGTGCATCCAATACACCGGCTGCAACCGCTGCGGCACAAGAGGCGTTACATATTATCCAGAATGAGCCGGAACGTCTTGAACATCTGTGGGACATCACCAAATATGCTTTGAAACGTTTTACCGAAGAAGGTTTTGAAATTGGTGAGACACAAAGTCCAATCATTCCGTTGTATGTTCGCGATATCGATAAAACCTTTATGGTAACCAAACTGGCTTTCGATAATGGTGTATTCATCAATCCCGTGATTCCTCCAGCCTGTGCACCACAAGATACACTCGTACGCTTTGCATTGATGGCAAATCACACGCAAGAACAGGTAGAACGTGGTGTACAAATACTGAAGAAGGTATTTGTAGAGCAAGGAATTATCTAAGATTTTGCAATAAAGGGCAACTTGAAGACAAGTTTTGCCGGTCAAGATAACGGGTTTCGCATGTTGAGCAATCACTGCGAAGCCCTTTTTCGTGTCACTTTTTTCAGGTATTTGAAATTAAAATAATGGGAAACATCATCTCTGCTTTCTTCCATCATTTAGCTACCGCATCCCCTGTTCATTGAGGGCTGTGGGCAATTGGTAGGAAATTTGATAAAAAATAAACATAAAAGTTTTGCGAAAAAGAAAAATAGTGTTACCTTTGCACTCGCAATTCATCAATGACTTGCACGGGGTGTAGCGCAGCCCGGTAGCGCTCCTGTTTTGGGAACAGGCGGTCGCAGGTTCGAATCCTGTCGCCCCGACAAATAAGCCAAGCAACTTTTAAGTTCGCTTGGCTTATTTTTTTTGTATTTGGCGATCTGACTCTGCTTTTGAAGGATTGCCCTTAACGTATAGAATCAGACAGAAACTTCAGGAGGGTCTTCACCTTTTACATGTCAAAGAACATCAGCTGAGCCACCGCATTATTCCAAGAAAAAAGTGCTATTCTTGGACAACATCTGCCGGTTGAAGCCCATGATCTTGATAATGCTCTTGATAGCGGTCTTCTTCGATGTAGATATAAATCTTGTATTGTGGGAAGTCTGCACGGATGTGGCGCTCGATGTCGTTGATAATTTCAGACGGTCGGGTAGATGCGTCTTGCTTGATTTCCACCTTTGCGGCCAAAAGGATGTCGGTAGGACTGAGATGGATGGTCTTGAGGTCAATGAGACGAGCGATGTCTTCTCGTTTGAAAGACACTTTCATCTTGTCCAAATCACGTTTCACACCGCTTTCCCCAATGAGCAGACTGTAGAACTCGCGTGCCAGGAACAAGGCTGCCAGGCACAGCAATACACCTATCAGCACACCTGCCAGGGCATCGTATACGCCGTCGCCCGTAATATGGCTAAGGCCCGTACCGACGAATGCCAGCAGCAGACCGATGATGGCGCAGCTGTCTTCAGCAAAGATAATGATGATTTCGCTGTGACGACTTTCTTTCAAGAATTTGAACAGTGGGAGATGGTCAACATTCAATTGTTTGATTTCCTTGAAGGCAATGGTCAAACTGCTTCCCTCGATCACCATTCCGACAACGAGAATACCCAAAACAAGCCATGTGTTTTCGATGGTATGCGCCGGATGAAACAACTTCTGCATCGCTTCCATGGTACCCAGGGCACCACCGCCAAAGAATAGCAGCATCGCCACGATGACACTATAGAAATACTTTGCCCGCGCCTGACCGAAAGGATGTAAGGCTGATGCCGGTTTCCTGGCTTGTTTGTCACCGACCAGCAAGAGAATTTGATTTGAACAGTCAACGACACTGTGTATCGATTCGTTGAGCATGGCTGCTGATCCCGAGAGGATAAAGCCTACAAATTTGGAGATGGCGACCAAAATATTGGCAGACAATGCCGCGATGACACTGAGCATTCCGCCATGTTGTTTTTCTTTCATGATGAAGTGAGGAAAATATAGAAAATAAAACCTCTCCCGACATCTTCAAAGAGGAGGTGTTTCGAGAGAGGAATGTGTATGGATCAGCGAGAGATTCTTCGCTCAACCATGTATGATTATTCCTTGACAGGGATGTTCTTCAGAATCTCGCGTAGGTGATCCCAAACCATCTGAACAGTAGGGATGAACAGGCGCTCATCAGGTGTATGTACAAAGCGCATGGTCGGCCCAATGCTTACCATGTCCATGTGTGGATAGCGCTCAGAGAACAGACCGCATTCCAAACCAGCATGGATACCCAATACTTTCGGATCGTGCCCAAACAACTTGTTGTATGTCTCAACGGTAACCTTTACCAGTTTGCTGTTTGGATTCAATTTCCATCCTGGATAACCGTCTGTCTGTTCAACCTTCGCACCGGCCAACTCATAAGTAGCCATTACGGTGTTGCACATATTTTCGAGATTGCTCATTACATTGCTGCGCTGTGACGACAGTACTTCTACGGTATTCGCTTTTGTCGATACAGCAGCGACATTGCTGGATGTCTCAACCATATAGGCCAAAGCTTCGTCCTGGCACATTGCATAAACACCATTATCGACAGCCTGCAGGGCCATGATGAGCTTACGACCAGTTTCTTTCGGAAGAACGTTTGCAGCTTCGGTGCTTTCCATCTCGAATACCATCTGCGTATCGGTAACGTGGAATTCATCCATGACATCAACCTGGAAGAGATTCCAGTCTGCTTTCACCGTTTCTTTTACATCAGCAGGAACAGCAAAGACAACACGACCGTCGCGTGGGATGGCATTGTGCAGCTTACCACTGTTGAAACTTGACAGGCGCAGGTCAAATTTCTGTTGCTCTGTGAACAGGAAGCGAGACAAAATCTTGATGGCGTTTGCACGCTTTTTGTTGATATCATCACCCGAGTGACCGCCAATCAATCCCTTCAACGAAGCCTTCATGAAGAAGTATCCTTGAGGAGCCTCTTCGGGCTGATAGTCAAAAGTGGCAATGGTACTGCGACCGCCGGCACAGCTAACGAATACCTGACCTTCGTCTTCTGAGTCGAGGTTAACGAGATAGTCGCCAGTCATAAATCCGGCTTTCATGCCCATGGCACCGGTGAGCTGGGTTTCTTCATCGCGTGTAAAGAGACATTCAATGGGGCCGTGCTCTACATCATCAGAATCGAGAACAGCCAACTCCATGGCAACACCGATACCGTCATCGGCACCAAGGGTGGTTCCTTTGGCTGTGAGCCATTCGCCGTCAATATATGTTTGGATAGCATCTGTGTTGAAATCAAAGTCTACATCTACCAACTTGTCACAAACCATGTCCATGTGGCTTTGCAAAACCACCGTAGCGCGATCTTCATAGCCTTTTGTTGCGGGCTTTGAAATCAGCACGTTGCCGGTTTCATCTTGCTTTACTTTCAGGTTGTGGCTCTTGGCAAATTCCTGTAGATATGCAATCATTTTCTCCTCACGTTTTGAGGGA
This sequence comes from uncultured Prevotella sp., assembly GCA_937874345.1. Classification (GTDB taxonomy): domain Bacteria; phylum Bacteroidota; class Bacteroidia; order Bacteroidales; family Bacteroidaceae; genus Prevotella. The sequence continues at coordinate 32,312 of CALNBT010000202.1, read as the reverse complement.
CGTGGAATCTCATTGATTTTCGCAAACTGTTCGAACACCTTTGCGGGTTGTAAGTCCTTCTTTTCCATATTATTTTCTTAGTTTTATTTTGTATATTCCTCGATTTACACTATCTTTGCCCATTGGTAAGAGGTGTAGATTTACTGCAAATATAATAAAAAATGCTGAAAACTTTACTGATAAGCATGTTAATAATTGCAATCTGCTTTGCATTGTTGGCGGTGAAATTGATCTTCCGTAAAAACGGGGAGTTTACTTCTTTACACATTCACGACAGCCAAGCGATGAAAGACCGTGGTATTCACTGCGTTATCGATCAGGATGGCGAGGCACGGAAAGCAGATAGGGCTTCCTAAAACGGATGCGTTATCTTGCTTGAAGCGATGTTCACATCCGTCGTGAAGGAAACTAAAATGTTAATCACAACAAAAAAATAACAAATGAAAAATTCAATTTTCAGACCATTAGCAATTGCCGCTATGGCAACATTGGCTTTGACGGCCTGTGACAAATCTCAATCTCAGTCAGGAAACAAGTCTGAGGGTTCTGCACAGCAGGCTCCTACAAACTTGAAAATAGCATACGTCGAGGTTGACAGTATTATGTCGCAGTATCAGTTCTGCAAAGATTATACGCAGATTTTGCAGAAGAAAGGCCAGAACATTCAAAACACACTGGGCGAAAGACAAAAACAACTTCAAGAGGCAGCTGCTAATTTCCAGCAGAAAGTTCAGCAGAATGCCTACACCCGCGAACAGGCTGAGTCTATCCAGGCTGGTTTGCAGAAGCAAAATATGGACTTGCAGGGCTTGAACCAACGTTTGAGTGGTGAGTTCCAGAAGGAAACCGAAATGTATAACAACGCGCTTCGCGATTCAATCCAGCATTTCTTGGCTACCTACAACAAAGACAAGAAGTATAGCTTGATTCTTTCGAAGGCAGGTGACAACTTGTTGTATGCCGACAAGACATTCAATATCACGAAAGATGTTGTGGCTGGTTTGAACAAAGCTTACAAGCCGGTTGTTCAGAAGGAAGACGCAAAGAAGAAATAATTCTTTCGATAATATTGACAACCAACGGCTCACTTCTTAGTGGGCCGTTGAGCGTTATACCAACGTTCTGATTGTTTTTCGACGATTGGGAAACGGTCATAAAAATATAAACATCATGCAAAAAGCAATTCTTCTTTTCGCAATTATGGTTTGTCAGCTTACGGCCTTTGCACAGACAGACTCAACGCGGCACGAGGTGCTGCTGGAGACGACGATGGGAAATGTGAAGCTGGCGTTGTACAACGAAACGCCCAAACATCGCGATAATTTTCTGAAACTGGTGAAAGAAGGCTTCTACGATGGCGTATTGTTCCATCGCGTCATCAGCAACTTTATGATTCAGGCTGGTGACTCTACCACGCGACATGCCAAACCCGGTGAGACTTTGGGGATGTATTCTCCGGATTACACCATCCCGGCTGAAATCGATTTCCCGCGTTTGTATCACAAGCGGGGTGCTTTGGCTGCGGCTCGTGAGGGGGATGATGTCAATCCCGAACGGGCATCGTCGGCCAGTCAGTTCTATATCGTCTATGGATCGCGTATGACCGATTTCCAATTAGATAAAGCCCAGGAACGTCTCAACGCGAAGACGCAAGGCAAGGTTGTACTAACCCCCGAGCTGCGAAAGGTCTATTTTGAAAAGGGCGGCACGCCTCATCTTGACGGTCAGTACACAGTTTTCGGCGAAGTTGTAGAGGGTTTGGATGTCGTCGCAAAAATTCAGGCAGTTGAAACGGATAGCCGTGCCCGTCCATTGGTTGATGTCAGGATCGTGAAGGCAAGCTTGATTCATTAAAACGTGAACAGCAATATTTCACAGCTTCTGGGTTACTGATGCTCTTCGATGGACATCTACCTGAGGGTGAAGACTGATAATACGAGCAGCAGCAACGTAACTTCGACGGAAGTAGGTTGCTGCTGTTTCTCGTTTCTCAAATGCTAGTTCTGCCGAGTGGACTGTTTCCCAAGATAAACGAAAGGAATTCTATAAGGGGGTGGGGCTTCGGGTGGCTCAGACATTCCAGTTGGCATCCTCATCCTTGTTCTTGTGCAACATGTTTTTGAGGTTGATTTTGTCTTTGTGCAACACGAACACGTTGCCCAATACGCCAATGGTAATGGGCTTTGAGTCGATAAAGCCCACAGAAACCAGACCGAATTGCTTGACATCCATCATTCCTTCAAGCATCATCCGAGAGACGGATGGAACAATGAGTGCGCCAAACATGTCAAATGGCGAATTGCCAGACGGCGTGTTCTTCATGAGACTTGTTGTAATCACATTGATGATGGCCTGCTGGTGCTTTTCCTTCCCGGGACAGGTAAACACCATCAGGGCCAGGAATGCTGCAATGAAGATGTAATTGATGAATCGGTGGTAGGGATGTTTAGGCTTGCTCGTTTCTTCCTTGATCACCGTTTCTTTGAAAGAATCTTGTGAAGACTGGGGTGGTACAGGTGGGGGCGTTTCTTCTTGAACGGTTTCCTGTCTAAACAAAGAGGCTAAATCGCTTACCAGATAAGCGGGTGTCCAGTCTGCCATTCCCTGTCGCCAAACCAGCGTTTCGGGTGTCAATCCTTTTTCCAGCAAGTTGTCTTTTGAGACAGGACCCATCTGCTGGCCGCCTTTGTACATGAAATATTCCAATGGTGTTGATGCTGTTTCCATAGAAATTAATTGTCTTTTTGCAAAGATAAAAAGAGTTTTGGTTTTAGCCAATACTTGCCGATTAAAATGATCGTTTCGTGCCTGTCTGATAGCTTTGCCATTTTCAGGTAGGCCTGATGGCAAATAAATGATGTTTACATCAAATTCTGGTCTATATCTTTTTTGACTTGTGCAATAATCTGATTGTCAATGTTTTAAATTGCTTTCCAAATAGTTGGACAATAGCGTTTCTTTCGAGGTGCAATATGCATGCCTTTGCGGTGCAATACCGATGAAATTGGATTGTAAAATGGATGCGGTGTTTGCGGATTAATAAAGATATTGACAAAATAAAGAGATGGGGTCACATAATCTACTGCTTTAACCTTGCATGGACCCATGCGAGGTTGAATGATTATGCGGCGACGATAGGGAATAACCCCATCAAAAAAACGACCTTGTCAGTTGAATGTCTAAGGTCGTGTTTTTATTTGCCATCTGTAATCTTTTACCGGCTATTTCTGGGTTTGCTCTTGCAAGCAAGGATTTATGGCTTGTTCATGACCTGAAGCCATCTACTGAATGATGCCAAGAAAATCTCGGATTATTTTGAAATGGTCAACACCGCTGTTGGCGGTCAACAGGCATGCGGTATGCCCGTACAAATATTGGCAGATGATTTGCACCTGCCTGAATGATTCTTATCATGTCAGGAATCACAAAGACGAATCTTACGAGTGACCTCCGACAACAATGCGCATCACCTTGAGTGCCAACACAAAGAATCGTACGATTTGATATAGAAGGCACGTACGTAAAAACATGGTCCAAGGGGTTGGTACCGTCGCAAACGAACTTTCACTGTACGGTGCGGCATAACCTATTTGATTTTCTATTTTAGTTTCCATCATTGTATTTTTTTTATTTGTGAAATGAGGTTCGTATTTGAAAGTTATTCAGGGATTAACCACCAAAATGGGTTGGCTTTTGCTTTATACATAAACCCGTAATGCATTCCCCATTTGAACCAGTGACCGGCTAATCCAGTTTCGCCGACCGTATATTGAATGTTTCTGCCCCATTGTGGAAATCTCTCCCAGTCTTGAACGATTGGGAAAACCGTCAATGTTGCGGCCGTTCCTTTGGTCAAACTATAGCCAGCCGAAATAACACAGGCTGCACCCATGCGCGCCATGGAAGCACGGTGTTTCAGTTCTTTGGTTCCTGTTTGAATCATTTCAGCAACATTTTCGGCAACCACCTTCCCCATTACGCCTGAAGGCATGCCCGTACGTGGTGGTGTCGGAGAGATCGGGGTTCCGTTCTTGCTTTTCATCGGTTTAGAGATGGGGTGCGGTGGAGCGAATGCGATGCCACAAGCAAATATATTTTCGTACAGTGGATTTTGGTATGTCGACGGCCAATCAGATGTTTTCCAGTCTTCGTATGCCTTTGGTGTATAGTCGGCATCTACTTTCATAAAGCCATTGGGTGCAAAAAGATGATCTGTAATATCAGCTTCTGTCTTGTCGTAAGCTTTCAGGCCAACACCCGAGAATGGTGGTATCAACATGGCAAAATCAAATGCTTGCGTGTGTGTTTCGCCATCCAAGGTCTCATAATGGGCCAGTCCTGGTTCTACCTTGTTCACGCCAGCACCGACAATCCATTTGATTCCGTTTTCTCTAAAGATGGATTCAGAAAAAATCTTCGTCGGAATAACGTATCCGCGCTGTTTGACATAAGCACCGCCCATCCCGAAATCGCCCAACTCGTATTCATTTGAAATCCAAGTTATTTCGGCATATTGGTTCAGTTTTCGTTGCTTGATCTCATAAGCTATATTCAGTGCGTATTCAAAGGCTGCTCCCTGACACGTAGAAGTGCCATGGCCCGTTCCAATCAGGAAACGTTGCTTTTCGCCGTTTTCCATTTTTTCGAAACATGCTTTCAGCTTCTCCCAGGCATGTGCTGCATGTTCGTAAGTGCAGACAGACGAGGTGTTGAAATCGGGTCCCAAGCCTTCTGTACTTGAAAAATTTAGTTTTGGCCCGGTGGCATTGATCAGATAGTCGTATTCAACATTCTCCATTTGATCTTTCTGGTCCTCAGAAACATATTGAATGGTAACGAAAGGCTTGGCATGCTCCGGTCCTCCCTCTGGATGAATCGAAATGGCTTTTGCCTGTTTAAAAATGATACCCTGCTTCTTGTAAACTGGCGCTAATGCAAAAATCACTTGTTTTGGCGTCATCCGTCCAACGCCAACCCAAATGTTGGACGGCACCCATTGATAATTACTGTTAGGACTCACAACGATGACTTCATGTTTTTTAGACAGTTTCCGCCTTAGGGTCATTGCGGCGGTATGCCCGGAAATACCAGCCCCCAAAATAATTACTTTAGCCATAATAATAAGGTTTGATAATAGGAAGGTTATTAATTATAACAGATTTAGATTCGAAATGTGCATCAGTATTGGACCAATGGATCACCACAAATATATGAATTATTTTTAAAGTTGTTTCAAATGAGGACAATTATTTATACTTTATACAATTTTATTTTGTGTATTAGCCCATGGATACGTACATCGATAAAAAGAAAAGAATTCATTTGACAAACAAAGCGCAGCAAATAGACAGGAGGATATAGTTTGTCAATCCTCCTTTTGGAAAGAAAAAACTTCAATATGATAAATGCCATGCGATTGGATTGGATGGCGATGGAAACGAAAAAGACCTTGGGATTCATCAATCCCAAGGTCTTTTTGTATGGTGTTATTTAGTGGAAGGACGAATCCTATTATTTAACGCTAAACTTGTAAGCTACATGACTGAAATATTTCTCTCCCGGTTTCAAGTAAGGAGAAGGCCAGTTCTTCTTGTTTGGAGAATCTGGGAATTTCTGGGTTTCCAGACAAACAGAGGCGCGTTTTGGATAAGCAATGCCTTTCTTGCCAATAACTTTTCCTGCGAGGAAGTTACCGGTATAAACCTGGATACCTGGCTCGTTGGTAAATACTTCCATGTAGATACCTGATTCGGGCGAATAAAGGCTTGCTGCAATCTTGCTGTCATCGCCCTTGCCGTTAGCATAGGTGTTGAGGACATAGTTGTGGTCGTAGCCCTTGCCAAACCTGATTTGTTCAAAGGTAGAGTCACCGATCGTCTCGTACAAAGCGTGACGTTTGGTGAAATCCATCGGTGTGCCATAAACCGATTTTATCTCACCCGTTGTCATGAATGTACTGTCTACCGGTGTATATTTGTCGGCATTGACATACAAAACCATATTGGTGCCAGCCTGAGAAGGATCGCCAGAGAGGTTGAAGTAGGAGTGGTTGGTCATATTGATAACGGTTTCTGCATCTGTTGTAGCCTCAAACTTCATATCCAGTGTGTTGTCGTTCTTGACAGTGTATGTAACTGTAGCTGTTACATTGCCTGGGAAGTTGTTGTCTTTGTCAGGTGAGTGCATCACCAGCTGAAGGGTAGAGTCGTTCAACTGCTTTCCGTCATAAACCTGATATTGCCAGCCTGAAGGGCCACCGTGTAGGGTATGTCCATAATTGTTGGTAGGCAACTGGATGGTCTTGCCGGCTACGACAATCTTTCCATGATTGATACGGTTTGCATACCGGCCGATGGCAGCGCCAAAGTCGCTGCCATTGTGTACAGAGTCAGCATACTGAGCAATATTGTCGTAACCCAAAACAACATCGGTTGGAACGTTGCCCTTGTTGGGAACCATGATAGATACCACGCGACCGCCAAAATTGGTCACGCAAACTTCCATCTTATTGGCGTTTTTCAGCACAAAGAGCTTTACGGGTTTATTGTTGATGGTTGTATCAAACTTGACCGGGTCGAGTCCTGATGCCGTAAGGTTGCTCTTTGAAGCGGTACATGAAGACATCATTGCGATGGCTACACCTGCAAATATAAATAGACTTTTTGTTAGTTTCATGATGATGGTTTTTGTTCTATGTTAATCGGTTAAAGGAAAAAAACAAAAGATACTTATTGCAACAATTCAGGCAATAAGCATCTTCTGTTCATTTAATTATAATACCTTGTGGGCACCGTCGCTAATGACAACGTCATAAATCTCGGGCTTACGGCCAAATTTAGCAGCATATTTTTCTGTTACATCAGCTACGAACGAGTCATACAATTCGTTTTTCACCAGGTTGATGGTACATCCACCAAAGCCTCCGCCCATGATGCGGCTGCCTGTAACGCCATCTTCTTTGGCTACTTCGTTGAGGAAATCGAGCTCTTCACAAGAAACTTCATATTCCTTGCTCAAGCCTTCGTGTGTCTCGTACATCTTGGCACCTACCGTTTCGTAGTCGCCAGCGGTCAAAGCATCGCACACTGCCAGTACGCGGTCTTTCTCGCCTAATACGAAATGAGCGCGCTTGTAGTCTACTTCACCAACCTCGGCACGAACTTCTTCTAGCTGCTCCCAGGTACAGTCGCGCAAGGTTTCGAATTTTCCTTCTGGATGTTTCTCTGCAATGTGCTTTACAACATTCTCACAAGACTTGCGACGATCGTTGTAGGGAGAACCAACCAATTCGTGTTTAACACGAGAGTTGACCAAGAAAAGCTTGTAGCCTTCTGGATTGAAGGGATAATACTCAAATTCAAGACTGCGACAATCGAGGCGCATCAGCTTACCTTCTTGTCCAAAAACACTGGCAAACTGGTCCATAATGCCACACATTACGCCGATGTAATTGTGTTCGGTAGCCTGGCCTGCCAAGGCCATGTCCCATTTAGAAACCTTATTGTCGCCGAAGAGATCATTGATTGCATATGCAAAACAGCTCTCTAATGCAGCAGAAGAAGACATGCCTGCTCCCAATGGAACATCGCCGGAGAAAGCTGTATTGAAGCCTTTTACGTCAACACCACGTTTCTTCATCTCTTGGACGATACCGTAAATATAGCGTGCCCATGTGGCCCGCGGACCTTTCGGGTCGTTGATTTTGAATTCAACACGGTCTTTCAAGTCGATAGAGTAGCACATGATCGTGTCTAACCCGTTGGGGCGAACCTCTGCCGTGATACCTTTGTCAACTGCTCCGGGAAAAACGAAACCGCCATTATAGTCGGTGTGTTCACCAATGAGGTTAATACGTCCTGGAGCAAAGTAAATATTTCCTGTCTTACCATCAAAATGTTTGATGAAACGACTTCTAACTTGATTGATATCCATAATAGAAACTTGATTAAAGTAAAAGATTGATAGTCATGTATGATTAAATGATAATGGACGACCAGGAATAGCCGTCCAATACCATATTTTTGCGATTATTCTACAGGAATGTCTTTGTTGACATTCTTGCAACCTGCCAATGCATAGTAGAGTAGGTAGGCCAACATGGCAACAACGAGCCAATAGCTGCCGATATAACCAAGAACTTTCGTTGACAGCACATCCTGGATGAATGGCATAACGCCACCGCCAACGACCATCATCATGAAGATTCCTGATGCTGAAGCGGTATATTTGCCAAGTCCTTCTGTCGCAAGGTTGAAGATGCCACCCCACATAACAGAAGTACAAAGACCGCATGCAATGATAAAGAAGGCCTTCATTGGTACTTGAGAGCCACGGAATGTGACAGCCAGGCTTTCGGGCAACATGATTGCGATGATCAACAAGATGATCGCTAACGAAGAGGTTACGATCAACTGTGTACGAGATGAAACGACACCGCTGATGAAGCTACTGACAAAGCGGCCAACGAGCATCAACAGCCAGTAGATAGCTACGATACCACCGGCAACGGCAGCAGCACCTGGGAAACCTAGTTTGGTGATGTAGAAATTTAATTCGCCAGGGATACCAACTTCGATACCTACATAGAAGAAGATGGCAACAGCGCCCAAAACGAAGTGGCGGAAGTTCCAAGGACTATGTTTAGATTTCTCTCCTGAAGCAGTTGATTTTGGTTCAGGAATTGTAACCATTGCAATGACGAGGAACGTAACAGCAAACACACCCATTGCTACCCACAACAGCGGAGTAACATCTACCATACTGGTTTTGTCGGTTACCTGACCGATTAACACACCTACGAAGAACGGGGTAAGGGTTGCTGCAAGTGAGTTCAAGGTTCCACCAGTCTGAATCAGCTGGTTACCTTTGTTGCCACCACCACCGAGTAGGTTCAACATCGGGTTTACTACAGTATTCAGCATACATACACAGAAACCGCAGACAAATGCACCCAGAAGGTAAACGATAAAGTTCATCATAACGGGTTGTCCGCTAATGCTGAACAGTACACTGTTTGCACCGAAAAGGCTTGATACATACTGGATGAACAGACCGATAAAGCCAACAGCAACAGCAACCAATGCTGTTTTTTTGTAACCGTACTTTACAATCATCTTGCCAGCGGGAATACCCATGAATAGATAAGCCAAGAAGTTCATCAGATTTCCAACCATTCCAGCCCAAGAGTAGGTGTGTCCCCAAATGTTACCGAATGGTGCGGCCAAGTTGGTAACGAAAGAGATCATAGCAAAGAGGAACATCATTGATATGATCGCAACGATGACCCCTTGTTTGTTTGTTGTTTGTTCCATTTTAAATAAATGTAAATAAATTATTGATTATTGATTTTTGTTAGTTTCAGTTTATGGTATAAAAGCGGTAAATCGTTTTCTGGCTGTATTTACCGTCTGGTTTCAATACAACAGATGGGAAATAAGGATGGTTGGGAGAGTCGGGGAAGTGTTGTGCTTCGAAACAAACAGCGCTGCGACGTGGGAAGGTGGCACCTTTCTGCCCTTTATATCCGTCTGCCCAATTGTCGGTGTACAACTGTACACCGGGCTCGGTTGTAAATACTTCCATGGCGCGGCCACTATGCGGGTCTGTCAAACGGGCTGCAAAACTTAATTCGCCTTCTTCTTTCTTGTTAAGAACAAAGCAATGGTCGTAGCCAGCACCATTCTTGATTTGTTGGTTGTCTGAATCAATGTCCCTGCCAATAGGTTTAGCTTGTCGGAAATCGAATGGCGTTCCTTCAACGAAACGTACTTCACCTGTCGGGATAGACGTTTCATCAATCGGGAGATAATAATCTGCATTAATCTCGCAAATCTGTTCTTCGATGGTAGGAGTAGGATTGGCAATGCCGGACAAAGAGAAGAAGCCATGGCTTGTTAGGTTGATGATTGTCATCTTATTCGTGGTTGCCATGTAGTCAATCGACAGCTCGTTGTCATTATTAAAGGAATAAACAACAGTGGTTCTCAATTCACCTGAGAAGCCTTCTTCACCGTAGGGGCTGACATATTTTAATACAAGCGTGTAGTCGTTCATCTGCAATGCATCCCATACCTTGGCGTTGAAGCCGTGCTTGCCACCGTGAAGACTGTTTGGTCCGTTGTTGATGGGTAGGTTGTACGTCTTGCCATGCAATTGAAAATGACCTTTGGCGATACGATTGCCATAACGGCCAATCAAAGTTGATAGATAAGGTTCTGGAGAATCGATAACGTCTTGTATATTGTCGTGTCCCTGGATCACATTGGCGTGGTTGCCGTCTCTGTCGGGTACCATGATGGCAACGATTGCACCACCATAATTAGTAATAGCAACTTCGTTGCCCTGTTGGTTTTTCAGAATGAACAAATCGGTTTTTTTACCATCGATGGTCGTCTGAAAATCTTCACGTTTCAACCCACAGAGATTTATTGTTTCTGGTGTGTTCGTCATAAAAAAGCTTTTTAGTTACTTGATGTTGCTTGCAAAGTAACCAAAAAAAAATGAATGTTACAAAGGAATGTATTGAAAAAGCGAAGTGACGACTTGTTAAATACTATTAAATTCGAGGCTTTAAACTTGCCAGAAAATCAGCAACGACATAACTGCTTCCGCCAACAAAAATGAAATCTTTTTCACTTGCATCTGCCATCGCGGTTTTGTATGCCTGTATGACGTTAGAGAACGGTCGTCCGTTTAATTGTTTTTCCAATCCGGTACGTGCTATTTTTTCAACCGGAAAAGCACGTTTTGTCGATGGTTGCGTCCAATAATAAACCGCGTTTTTGGGCAACATCTTCATGATGGTATCAAGGTCTTTGTCGTCAACCATGCCAAAGACGATGCGTAATTGTTGACATTGAAGCTGTTTGAGTTGAAGACTCAGATAGTTCCAGCCACCGACATTGTGTCCGGTGTCGCATACTACTGTTGGATGACTTTGCATTTGTTGCCAACGTCCTAACAATCCGGTCGTTGCAGCAACTTGACTAAAGCCTTTCTTGATGTTTTCTGCATGCCGAATAACCTGCTGTTGTAACAATTGTTGAACAGCTGTCAGCACTGTATTGGTGTTTTTTTCTTGGTAATCGCCGGTCAGGTCGCCAGCGATAGAACCGAAAGAGCGTGTCTGATATACACGCATGTGCTGCTGATCGTCATAAGCTGATGACCGTATTTCAGGATTGTCCTCCGCAAAGACGATGGGTGTGCCTTCTTGTTTGGCACGTTCTTCAAATACAGGACGGGTTTCAGGCACTGTTTCTCCAATCACCACCGGAACATGTGGCTTGATGATTCCGGCCTTTTCGCCAGCAATCTTGGCCAAAGTGTTCCCCAAGAACTGTGTATGGTCCATGCTGATGTTGGTAATTATTGATAAGATCGGCTTGATGATGTTGGTGCAATCCAACCGTCCGCCCAATCCTACTTCAATGACGGCGATGTCTACTTGTTGATCGGCAAAATACTTGAATGCCAATGCGGTCGTCAGTTCGAAGAACGATGGATGCAACGGTTCAAAGAAATTCCGTTCCTCTTCAACAAACCTCATGACCTCTTCTTCGCTGATGCAGGTGCCGTTGACACGGATACGCTCACGGAAATCTACGAGATGGGGCGAGGTATAGAGTCCAACCCTATATCCGTCGGCCTGCAAGATCGAGGCCAGCGTATGCGAACACGATCCCTTTCCGTTGGTTCCTGCCACATGGATGGTAGCATACTGGCGATGAGGATGACCGAAATGCGCATCCAGCGCATGCGAGTTGTACAGTCCCTCCTTATAAGCAGCGGCCCCAATCTTCTCAAAGACTGGGGCAACGTTGAACAAATATTCTGTTGTTTCCTGATAAGTCATCAAAACACCTTCAACCGCATCGTTGCGGCTTAGTTAAAAAAGTTCTTGAATTGTTTGAAGATCGATTTCGCTGTTGCGCTGTCGCCTTTGAAATTATCGTTGCCGCGCAGCTTCTCAATCGCATCCTTCTCTTCCTTATTCAATGTCTTGGGCACAAAGACGCTGATGTAAACCACCATGTCGCCCCGGCTTCGGTATCCCTGTACTTCAGGCAATCCCTTGCCGCGTAGACGAAGAGTCTTGCCTGGCTGTGTGCCGGCATCGATCTTGATGCGCACATGCGTTCCTTCCAGCGTCGGTATGTCTACTGATCCACCCAGTGTCGCTGTAGGAAAGTCGAGCAACAAGTTATATACCAAATCTTGACCATCACGAACAAAGACATCGTTATGCTCTTCTTCGATCAGAACCTGGATATTTCCCGATAGGCCATTGTGCTGACCGGCATTTCCTTTTCCCGGTACATTGACCACCATACCCTCTGCCACTCCGGCCGGAATATTGATCTCGACAACCTCTTCGCCTTTCACAATACCCGAACCATGACATACATGACACTTGTCTTTGATGACTGTGCCTTCGCCATGACAGGTAGGACATTCTGTCTGCGTCTGCATCATGCCCAGCATGGTTCGAACGGTCTTCACGACAACACCACGACCATGACAGGTTGGGCAGGTCTCCGAAGCACTTCCGTTCTCTGCTCCTGTTCCATGACAGTGTTGACAGGTGACGTCTTTCTTAACCTTGAATTTCTTGGTAACGCCGGTACCGATTTCCTGTAATGTGAGTTTCACTTTCAGTCTGAGGTCGGCTCCGCGATATTGAGCACGCTGGCCACCGCCACCAAAGCCCGATTCGCCACCAAAACCACCAAAACCACCAAATCCGCTATGACCGCCAAACACATCTCCAAACATGGAGAAGATGTCGTCCATGGAGAATCCACCGGCGCCACCGCCACTGAATCCGCCAAATCCTGAACCTGCACCAGGAGCATCAAATCCGAATTGGTCGTACTGTTGCCGTTTCTGTGCATCGTGCAATACATCATATGCCTCGGCAGCTTCCTTGAACTTTTCTTCGGCTTCTTTGTTTCCCGGATTTCTGTCGGGATGGTATTTGATGGCTAACTTTCGATAAGCCTTTTTGATATCGTCTTCTGAGGCGCTCTTATCTACGCCAAGTACCTCATAATAATCTCTTTTTGCCATTCAACAATAATGTTTATAGTATTTGAAAGCTCGTGTTCTACTGACCAACAGCCACTTTGGCATGCCTGATGACCTTGTCGTTCAGGGTATATCCTGTCTGCAAGCAGTCGATTACCTTTCCTTTTTTGTCGTCGCCCATGCCCGGAACCATTGCCACGGCCTCGTGATAGTCGACATTAAAGTCTTTGTCGGTTGTGTCAATTTTGTTGACCCCCAAGCCTTCCAGCGCGTTGACGAGTTTCTTGAAAATCAACTCCCAACCTTCTTCAAGTGCCTTGATGTCATCGATCTTGGCCGAATTTTCAATAGCCCGTTCCATATCGTCGAGGACAGGAAGGATTGCTGAAACGGTTTTTTCGCCGCCATTGAAAATCAATTCGGTCTTTTCCTTATGGGTACGCTTCTTGTAATTTTCAAATTCAGCAATGGTTCGCAAAAGCTTGTCCTTCAATTCATTGATGGTGTTCTGTGCTGCAGCCAACTCATCCACACCCTTTTCGGTATCAATATTCTCTGCCTGCTCTTTGTCTGCCTGAGTTTTCTCTGTTTGCTGATGATCTGTCTGAGCGTTTTCGTCATGACCCTCTGCCATTTGTTCGGCAGAAGTCTTGATTTCTTCTTCCATTTCGTTCACGATTTTTTCCTTTACTTTTATTTTATTCTTTTTACTCATTTTCCACATTTTATATGGTTTTTGTAACAAAAAGCTTGCCAATTTTTTATTTGGGTGAGGGTTTAGAAGGCTGTAGATAGAAGTTAGGAGTGAGAAATGAGAAGTCAGGATTGAGGATAGAGAAGATAACCATTAAAAGATGTGTATTCGTTTAGAACGGTCTTCTGAGCTTAACACAGAGAAAGATAATATTTATACACATCGTTCTCCACACGTCTCACCCTCACTTCAATCTCTTCATTTATCACTTTAATTGTACATCTTGTCCTTCTGAGCCTTGATCTCCTCGTCGTAGATATATTCGTCGTACTGCATCAGCTTGTCGATGGTGCCCGATGGCGTGAGTTCGATCATGCGGTTGGCAACCGTCTGGATAAATTCGTGGTCGTGGCTGGCAAACAAGATGTTGCCTTTGAATGACATCAGGTTGTTGTTGAATGCCTGGATACTCTCCAAGTCGAGGTGGTTGGTCGGGGTATCCAAAATCAGACAGTTGGCGTTTTGCAATTGCATGCGTGCAATCATGCAGCGCATTTTTTCGCCTCCCGACAGCACATTGACTTTCTTCAATACCTCTTCGCCAGAGAACAACATGCGGCCCAAGAAGCCCTTCATCACGACATCGTTACCCGGACCATACTGTCCGAGCCATTCAACCAAGTTTTGCTCGTTGTCAAAGAATGTCGAGTTGTCAAGGGGCAAATAAGCCGTTGTAATGGTAACCCCCCATTTATAGGTTCCGGCAGCTGCTTCTTGATTGCCGTTGATGATTTCGAAGAATGCCGTCATCGCCTTTGGGTTACGACTGAGGAACACCACTTTTTGACCCTTCTCAATGGTAAAGTTGACGTTGTCGAAGAGGATGTTGCCATCATTGTCGACAGCCTTCAATCCTTCCACCTCAAGAATCTGGTTGCCCGGTTCGCGATCCATCTGGAAGATGATTCCCGGATACTTACGGCTTGACGGACGAATTTCTTCTACGTTCAGACGGTCGAGCATCTTCTTGCGTGAAGTAGTCTGGCGACTTTTTGCCACATTGGCAGAGAATCGGCGGATGAACTCTTCCAACTGCTTGCGTTTCTCGTCAGCTTTCATCTTCTGGTTCTGGGCCTGACGCAGTGCCAGCTGCGAACTTTCGTACCAGAAGGTATAGTTTCCTGAGAACACTGTTACCTTGCCAAAATCGATGTCAACGGTCTGGGTGCTGACAGCATCGAGGAAGTGACGGTCGTGGCTGACAACCAAAACGGTTTGTTCTACATTTCCCAAATATTCTTCCAGCCATTGTACAGAGTCGAGGTCCAAGTCATTGGTGGGCTCGTCGAGCAACAGGTTTTCGGGATGTCCGAACAGAGCCTTTGCCAGAATAACACGCACCTTCTCGTTATTGGAAATGTCTGCCATCTGACGGCTGTGCATCTCTTCTTTGATACCCAGATTTTGCAGCAGTTGGGCAGCCTCACTTTCAGCTTCCCATCCGTTCATCTCTGCAAACTTTAGTTCCAGGTCGGCAGCGCGGTTGCCGTCTTCTTCGGTCATTTCTGCTTTTGCGTACAATGCCTCGCGTTCCTTCATGTTTTTCCACAAGGGCTCGTGGCCCATGAGAACGGTATCGAGCACATTGAATGCATCGTATTTAAAGTGGTCTTGTTCCAGTACCGACAAGCGTTCGCCAGGACCCAGTTCCACGGTTCCCTTATTGGGTTCCAGCTCACCGCTGATGGCCTTCAACAATGTTGATTTTCCGGCACCGTTGGCGCCGATGATGCCATAAATGTTTCCGTGGTTGAATTTGAGGTTTACGTCTTTGTAAAGCACTCTCTTACCAAACTGAATGGTAAGATTTGAAACTGTTATCATGTTCTTTTACCTTATTTATATTTTATTTTGGGTGCAAAGGTAATCATTTTTATCGGGATATACGTTTGACCGACTGATAAATACACGCAGAAATGTATGTTTTTTCATCATTCATGGCAAAATGGTGATGGTGTTTCCTTAGGAGAAAGTGTACTAACTGTCAAGTTCTTTGCTGGATGGATAGGGACATTGGGATATGTTGATTTCCAATGGTTTACAAAACGAATGGAATCGCTGGACAATATGATGGAAATTCCCGATCAATCTCGATGCCTTTTATCATCAATATAGCTCATTTTGTTTTTTGAAAGAAATACAAGACCTTCATAACGGCAAACAATCTATTTTAAATAAGAGGATTTGTAGAATACCAACCTCCTGATTTTCATTTTTCAGGATGGGTTTTCCATGCGTTTTTTGTACTGCAAAAAAGCGGTTGAATGGCTCCTTTTTGCAAAGTTCTCTGACCACTTGTTCAGCCTGATAAGTTTTAAATGTATCTTTTCTGTGCTCTTTACAAAGTATCTTTCTTTTGTTTGGTCGAAACAAAAGAATGTTGTATATTTGTTTATCACAGCTTACATTTATTTTTCTATGGATAATTTTATCATTGATAACAGCATCAGACTGGTTGTTGCATTACTTTTGGGAGGCATTGTTGGAATGGAGCGCGAATATCGTTCCAAGGATGCTGGCTTCCGTACCCATTTCCTGGTGGCCTTGGGGGCGGCATTGTTTACGATCGTTTCGGTATACGGTTTTGGCGATGATCGGAATGACACGTCGCGTGTTGCCGCGCAAGTGGTGTCGGGCATCGGATTCCTTGGTGCAGGCATCATTGTGTTTCAGAAGAATATGGTACGCGGACTTACTACGGCAGCGGGCTTGTGGGTCACGGCTGCCATTGGTATGGCGTGCGGGGTAGGCATGTATGGTTTAGCGGTCATTGTCACCATCTTGATACTTTTGGGTCTTGAAGTGTTCAACAAAATTGTGCCGCAGTTAAGTAAAACGGTTCTGCAACTTTCATTTTCGACTCATTCGAAAGAGAGTGTGAATCATGTCGTTGAACAGATCAAGAATGACGGAATCGAAATATTGTCATACGAACTTCGTACCCGGCGCACAACGGGCGGGACCTTATACGAAGCGAGTTTGGAAATCAGGGTGCAGACAAACGAATACAACAAACGCATACTGGAATATATCAACGAATTCGACGATGTCAATATGATAAGCATAGAGTAAGCGATGCCATCAGATGCATCCGGCCAATAAGCACCATGCGAAAAGAAAGCACTTAGTCGAATCGTTTCCGGTGAAAAAACAGTAACTTTGCAGTCAAAAGGAAAGAATATCAAACATGGATATTAACGAAAAGACAGGCGATTACTACCGCTATGTGGTCGAAAAAGAGGATTTGTTGCTGAATTGGCTGCTCTCGCATGTAGAGCATCTGAGCAAGAGCAAGCTTAAACTAACTTTGGCGGGTAGGGGAATCGTGGTTGATGGCAAGACCATCACACAGTTTGATTATCCCCTGAAACCGGGCATGAAGATTGCCATCAGCAAGGCAAAGAAAGACGATTCGCTGAAAAACCGTTATGTCAAGATTGTATACGAAGACCGCTATCTGGTGGTGATCGAAAAGAACATCGGCATCTTGTCGATGGCAGCCGGGCACTCGTCTCTGAATGTGAAGAAGATTCTGGACGACTATTTCAGAAAGACCCGACAGCATTGCTCGGCGCATGTGGTGCATCGTTTGGACAGGGATACCAGCGGGTTGATGGTGTATGCCAAGGATTTGGAGACCGAACAGATTTTGGAACACGACTGGCATCATATTGTTTACGACCGTCGTTATGTAGCCGTTGTGTCGGGTGAAATGGAAGAAGATGACGGAACCATTGCCAATTGGCTGAAGGATAACCGGGCTTATGTCACTTTTTCGAGCAATATAGACAATGGCGGCAAATACGCCGTGACCCATTTTCATACATTAAAACGCACGACAGATTATTCGTTGGTGGAATATCGTTTGGAGACGGGTCGCAAGAACCAGATTCGTGTGCACTCTGCGGATATGGGGCACCCTGTTTGTGGCGATCCCAAATATGGCAATGGAGATGATCCGATCAACCGGCTTTGCCTTCATGCTTACCTGTTGTGTTTCTACCATCCTGTGAGCCACAAGCCCATGGAATTTGAGACACCCGTTCCTCCGGCTTTTAGAAAATTATTCAAGTAAAATCAAGCACAAATATATGGATTCACACTTTTCTTTCTATCTCTGGGTTATCGCTGCCATTGTTGTTGCCTTTTTTGTTTTCAAGAAGGTAACGGGCTGTTTGATCAAAAGTATCATCATCTTAGTGATTTTGGCGGTTCTGGGATATCTTTTCTACAAGTATTTCATGAGTGCTTAGCCTTACGGCTATATGGGTTGACGGACGAGTAGACCTGTTAGGTTTTTGCGGATAAAATATAAATGGCTGCCATTCGATTGGATGACAGCCATTTGCAGAGGTTCTCTTTAGGACCTTTTTTATTGCGGTCTTATTGGTGGCTATGCCCTCAACTCTGTATCGGCATCGGTCTTGATAATATGTACGTCGCGCTGTGGAAATGGCATTGATATCCTATTGTCATTCAATGTTTTGTATACACATTCCAAAATCTTTCCATCATCGAATGCATGGGTCAGCACCGGAACCCAGACTAAAATCTTGAGGATGATGCTACTATCGCCGAAACTCTTCATGAGAATGTTTGCGCCACGTTCTTTGTTGACACAGTCGAGTTGCATCAATGCATCGGTCAACAGTTTCTTAACGTAAGGAATATCTGTTCCATAAGCCACACCAACCTCCAAGGCATCCAGTTCGTAGCCATGGTTTTTCGTCATGTTCTTATAGTTCTTTGTAAAGAGTTGGTTGTTCTGGAAGGCGATGATAGAGCCATCGGTGGCGTCGATGACCGTCGATGTATAGGTGATAGAACTGATACGACCCCGTATACCGTCTATCTCAATCCAGTCGCCCACCTTGACACGCCCAGCCATCAGCGAGATACCGTAATAGATATTTTCCAGGATGTCTTTCATGGCGAAACCCACACCGGTAGAGAATCCTACAGAGGCGATACCCAGCCAGGTACTGTTGATATGGAAAATATTGAGCGAAATGATGAACCATAATCCCCAAATAATGACCTGGATCACGTTTTTAGCCATCACGTTACGACTGCCTGCCGATGTGATGTCACGCCGCTCAAAATGCTGTTTTACCAAGGCTTTGATGGTCTTGTTGAGGTACCTGAAGACAAAATAGAGGATGATGACCAGTGAGATCGAGTAGATACTGGTGGAGAAATTGTCGGTGTGGATGAAATTTTGCTTGAAGATCGCCATGATGTTATCGCTCAAGCTGAACACGTCTGCAGCCCAATAGATTGACAAGATTACAGACAGGACACCCAGAATTGGCAAGAAGACACTGTTTATCAGATGGTAACTCCAGGTAGACGTGATTGGCTTATTGTTCAGTTTCTTATGTTCGGCATACGTATTGAGGTAACTGCCGATACAAGTGATGGTCAAGATACAGGTAAGCTGCATGATCCACCAAATCAATAGTTGTACGCAGAGCAGGATATAGCCGCTCCACGAAGCAATGACAGCACCAACGAACACACCGAGCGTAATGCTGGCATAGAATACATCGGTTTTTGGCAGGCGATGTCTGTGTCTCTTAAGAATGTAAGCTTGGAAAAACAGGCACACCAGCAGGATGGGTGGTAAAATAAGCGCATTGAGTCGGTTGGGTATCATGATGATACGGAACGAGATGACGATGAATCCGATGATGATCAGTGGGGTATAGGCCAGAAAGGCACTCTTCATTTGTTTGCCCTCCATCCGCAAGAGCAATGAAATCAGGATTACACCCACGAGCCAGGTAAATCCAATAACCAGATCGCTCGCCATAATGATAAAGTTCTGCGTCTTGAAGACCGTGCGCATTATCACCAGTAAGATGGCTAAGGTTACCACAGATGCCGCTAAAATAATGAAGGAACGCTTGGCCACGAAGGCATCTGTGCGGAAACGTCTGGGTACCAGATAGCGAAGGATGACAATGTTAAGGGCAATTGAGATGACGGCCAAGAACAGCATCATGGACAACATCATGATGATAATGCGGCTGTCCCATTGTGAATTGACGTTGCGTAGCGGGCGGTATTTGTTTTCTACGACATTGGACGTTTGTCGAACTTCTGACTTGATCTTGGATAAGATATCAAAATAGTTGCTCCCATTGTTGTTGAAAATATTATTCTGTATTTCTTGATAACGCTTGTCGGCATAGTCATTGAGATTCTTCAGATGGACTTCGGTAGACCGGTAAATGCGAATATATTCGGCAAGCTGGTCGCTTCGGTACTTCAAGTTACGGCGGATGTTGACGGATAGCGTTAAGCAGACGTTACGGTCGATCATCGCTTTATTGTTCAGGGTGGCGGTATACATGTCGCTCAGATTGCTGATCAAACTGTCGTAACGGGCAATCTCTGTGTCGTTTTGTGAAAGAAACAATTTAAACGGCATGATGTTTTTTTGGAAATCCGCGTATTGCTGTGTTGCTTCGTGGCAGGCATAAGTCAGATCAAAGACATTGCCGGGTATTTGAGAATAAAGCATCAATGCATTCTGGTTGCTTCGGTTCACAACTGTCATCAGTTCGCGGAAAATCAATTCCTGTTGTTCATAAGATGCTTTTGACTGTGCTTCCAGATCATGATGGTAGGTTGTGAGTTCCTGTCGTAGAATCGACAGGGTATTGGTAATACTGTCTTCTTTCAGGACAGCATGGGCTGGTAATCCGATAACGATGACCAACAGTAGGAGAATCCATCTTATTTGCTTCATTTTCTTCTATTGACAATAATAGATTAGGCTTTTTTATAAAATTTTCATGCAAATGTACAAAAAAGTATCCTTAGAATGTTGTGGGTAAGATTTTTTTTGTATATTTGGACGAAGAACCTTGAGTTTAACCTAATAATCATATTATTTGAGCCGATGGCCTTGCTGACTCCTATCAAGACACAGAGATGAAAGAAAGAAGTTTGCATAAATAGGACACGCTAACAAGTAACCTAACATACCAATAAAAAATAGCAAAAAAATCCGTTAATTATTTAAAAAAGACTTTGTTGTCTTAAAAACAATAAGTTATATTTGCAATAATATTAAAATTACCAGCTACATCATTAATATTTTAGCTGAAGAAATAATTTTATCACCGTAAAATAGATGCGACATCTATAAATAATTTTTGAGAATATATTTCAATGGTTTATGAATATATGTTGAATCTTGTTATTTACAATTTCTGGAAATGTAAAAGTATTTGATGACATTGTTACAGCGGTAAAATAACATGTAATTGTAATTCAAGATTTAAGCCGGTCAAATCTTCAGTAGGGTAAAAGTAAACTGATCGGCGGAGTGGGGCTAATCAATCTTTTTGGAAGCTCCACTCTTTTTTTGACTTTTATGGATTCTCATTCAGGGATTTGTCTGTTTTTATGATGATGCCTTGAAGGGCAGGGATGGTCTATTTAACCTTTGGCCGATAATTCAAATCACTATTATTTTCATTGTTTGTCATCTGCACTTTACAAAGTTGCCTTTTTTTTCCATAATCATTGTGATTATATCTAAAAATAATTTGTAACTTTGCACCGCAATTCACAATTGCGTCCTTCTAGAAAAGACAAGAAATTATACTTTTAAAAACTTTTTATGTATTTTACATTGTTTGTCACCGTTTTGGTAACGGCCGTTTTCTTGGTCCTGGCTGCTTATGCCATCGCCAAGGCAATAGGTCCCCGTTCGTACAATCCGGTAAAGGGCGAACCGTATGAGAGTGGTATCCCCACCCGAGGCTCTTCGTGGCTTCCGGTGCACATCGGTTACTACCTCTTCGCAATCCTTTTCCTGATGTTCGATATTGAGACCGTGCTTCTGTATCCCTGGGCAGTCGTTGTTCAGGATCTCGGTCCAATGGCTTTGGCTAGTATCGGGTTCTTCCTATTGGTATTGGTATTTGGCTTGGCTTATGCCTGGCGGAAAGGAGCTTTGGAATGGAAGTAAGAAAGCCGTACATCAAGAGTATTCCTTTTGATGAGTTTAAGGATAATGATTCGTTGAAAGATCTGGTTGACGAGCTTCACGAAGGCGGCGTCAATGTATTAACTGGCTCACTCGACCAGATGATCAACTGGGGGCGTGCAAACTCTCTTTGGAGTTTGACTTTTGCGACCAGCTGTTGTGGTATCGAGTTTATGGCAGTGGGTTGTGCACGTTATGATTTTGCCCGTTTCGGATTTGAGGTAACCCGTAACTCACCTCGTCAGGCTGACCTGATCATGTGTGCCGGTACAATTACAAACAAGATGGCACCGGCATTCAGACGTCTGTACGACGAGATGGCCGAGCCTAAATATGTGATTGCCGTCGGTGGATGTGCTATTTCTGGTGGTCCGTTCAAAAGCAGTTATCATGTGGTTTGTGGTATCGACCAGATTGTTCCTGTGGATGTGTTCATCCCAGGATGTCCTCCCCGTCCTGAAGCGATCATGTATGGCATGATGCAGTTGCAACGCAAGGTGAAGATTGAGAAATTCTTTGGTGGTGCGAATCATAAGCAACATGTAGATGAGGCTGGAATGAGCAATACTGAATTGCTGGAAGAAAGCTTGCAGAAAAACAAACCTATTATCGTGACAAGTGTACCGGACGATTTTGATCCGAATGTACCCCTGGATGATAATAATAAATAAGGTATAGGGGAATGAAACTAAATAATATTGAAATTCAATCCGGTCAGCTGGCCGTAGAGATGGCCAGACTTAAGAACGAAAGGCATTTCGATTACCTGGTTACCATTATTGGCGAGGATTTCGGTGAAGAAGGATTGGGATGTATTTACATCCTTGAAAATACACAGACACATGAACGTGTATCTGTGAGATCTATTGCACAGCTAAATGGTGATGATTATCTTCTGGATACAGTGACCAATCTTTGGAAGGCAGCTGATTTTCTGGAACGCGAAGTCTATGATTTCTTGGGTATCAAGTTCCTAGGACATCCTGATATGCGCCGGTTGTTCTTGCGCAACGATTTCAAAGGCTATCCTTTGAGAAAGAATTTTGACGATTCTCCAGAGAGCAACGCCTTTACTTTGGAAGACGATGTTGAGCTGGATGCTACATATCAATATAGCTTGGACGATACAGGTAAACTGATAGAAAAGCGCGTGCCATTGTTTGGCGATGAAGACTTTGTTATCAATATCGGTCCTCAACATCCAAGTACCCACGGCGTATTGCGTTTGCAATGTGTGCTCAACGGTGAAACGGTAAAGCATATCTATCCCCATTTGGGATATATTCACCGTGGTATTGAAAAGATGTGCGAAGCATATACATATCCTCAAACTTTGGCTTTGACTGATCGTTTGGATTACCTCAGTGCCATGATGAATCGCCATGCACTCGTAGGGGTCATCGAAGAGGCCATGGGTGTTGAACTTACCGATAGAATCAAGTATATCCGTACCATCATGGATGAGTTGCAGCGTATTGATTCACATCTTCTGTATCTTGGATGTTGTGCGCAAGACCTTGGAGCCTTGACAGCGTTCTTGTATTCGATGCGTGATCGTGAACACGTGCTGAATGTGATGGAAGAGACAACGGGTGGCCGCTTGATTCAAAACTATTATAGAATAGGTGGCTTGCAGGCTGATATCGATCCTCATTTCGTTGACAATTGCAAACAGCTCTGTACGTATCTCAAACCGATGTTGCAAGAGTATATGGATGTGTTTGGCTCAAATGTTATCACTGAAAATCGTTTCCAAGGCATTGGCGTCATGGATAAGGAAAACATCATCAGCTTTGGTGTTACCGGACCATCTGGTCGTGCATCAGATTGGAAGAGTGATGTTAGAAAGAATCATCCTTATGCCATGTATGATAAGGTGGATTTCGAAGAGATCACAAATAACCACTGCGATTCCTATGGTCGTTATCTTGCCCGTGTCGAAGAGATCAAGCAAAGCATTCGTATCATTGAACAGTTGATTGACAATATTCCTGAAGGTGATTTCTACGTGAAGCAGAAACCGATTATCAAGGTTCCTGAGGGACAGTGGTATTTCTCAACTGAGGGAGCTCGTGGAGAAGTTGGTGTTTATCTCGATTCAAAAGGTGACAAGTCGCCTTATCGTTTGAAAATAAGACCAATGGGATTGAATCATGTTGCCGCAATGGACGAGATGATTCGCGGACTGAAAGTGGCTGACCTTGTAACGGTTGGTGCCGCACTCGATTTCGTGGTTCCAGATATAGACAGATAGCTTGTAAACGAGCTTTCTGTCTTATGCATTTGCAAAAGGATAAAAAGCTCTCACACTAAAAATTAACGAAAAATAGATCATGTTTGATTTTAGTATAGTAACTACATGGTTCGACGGTCTTCTTCGCCATACCCTTGGGTTGGGAGACTTATGGGCGATCCTCATTGAATGTGTAGTCGTAGGGCTGTCGATTCTGACAGCTTATGCCTTGCTGGCTATTGTGTTGATATTCATGGAACGTAAAGTCTGTGCCTATTTCCAATGCCGCTTGGGGCCCATGCGCGTAGGGCCATGGGGAATCTTTCAGGTTTTTGCTGACGTATTGAAGATGCTTATCAAAGAAATCTTCGTCGTTGACAAGGCTGATAAACTTTTGTATTATATCGCTCCGTTCCTGGTTATCGTCGCTTCAGTCGGTACCTTCTCGTTCCTTCCATGGAACAAGGGAGCACATATTCTCGATTTTAATGTCGGTATTTTCCTTGTAACCGCTATCTCCAGTATCGGCGTGTTGGGAATCTTCCTTGCTGGATGGGCATCAAACAACAAATATTCTGTACTTTCAGCCATGCGTGGTGCCGTACAGATGATTTCGTATGAGATGACATTAGGTCTGACACTTGTTGCTGCTGTCGCTTTGACAGGAACCATGCAGATGAGTGGTATCGTGGAAAGCCAAACTGGTCCATGGAACTGGTTGATCATCAGAGGACACATTCCTGCCATCATCGGATTCATTCTGTTTCTGATAGCTGGTAATGCTGAAGCTAACCGTGGTCCGTTCGACCTTGCTGAGGCTGAGAGTGAGTTGACAGCTGGCTATCATACCGAATATTCTGGTATGGGTTTTGGATTCTATTATCTGGCCGAATACCTTAATCTGTTTGTTGTTGCCGGTATTGCTGCAGCTGTCTTCTTAGGCGGATGGGCACCATTGAATATCGGCGTTGCGGGTTTTGACAATATCATGAATCTCATTCCGGGCATAGTTTGGTTCCTTGGCAAGACATTTGTCGTCGTTTGGGTCTTGATGTGGATTCGTTGGACATTCCCACGTTTGCGTATTGACCAGATTCTGACACTTGAATGGAAATACCTGATGCCGTTTGCATTGGTCAATCTGATTTTGATGACCATCTGCGTTGCCTACGGATTCCATGGATAAATCTGAATAAGAGCATATAAAATGAAAAATAATCAATCATATTTTAGCGGAATCGGTTGTGCCATTAAGTCGTTGACTACTGGCTTAGGCGTAACGCTCAAGGAATATTTCCTGCCCAAAAGTACAGAGCAGTATCCTGAGAACCGCAAGACAACACTACATGTGTCGAAACGCCATCGTGGTCGTTTGGTCTTCAAACGCGACGACAATGGTGCATACAAATGTACAGCTTGTACATTATGTGAAAAGGCTTGCCCAAACGGAACCATCACGATCAAGTTTGAGATGGTGACCGATCCAGAGACAGGCAAGAAGAAAAAGCAATTAATCGATTATCAGTACGATTTGGGTGACTGTATGTTCTGCGAATTGTGTGTAAACTCCTGCAATTTTGATGCCATTGAGTTTACCAACGACTTCGAGAACAGCGTGTTCGATCGTAACCAGCTTTCCTTGCATCTTGACAAGGAAGTTTATCAAGGTGGTAGCCTTCCCGAACTTATTGACGGTGGTGCTCCGATGACGATTGGAAAGTTCAACACCAAAACAAAATAGGAGAGTAACGAATATGGCAAAATTAGTAATGTTCTGCATTTTGGCAGTCGTCATTCTCGGCTCCGCCACCATGTGTGTGATGACCAAACGAATTATGCGAGCTGCAACATTCCTGCTGTTTGTATTGTTTGGCATCGCTGGAATCTATTTTCTCTTAGATTATACTTACCTGGGAACAGCCCAGATCGCAATTTATGCCGGTGGTATCACCGTGCTGTATGTCTTTGCGATTCAACTGGTATCCAGAAGAACCCTGCAAGGTTTGATAGAACGCGTTAAGCTTTCAAAGGCGATGGGCGGCTTATTGATCTCATTGGTTGGGTTAGCAACGGTATTAGGTGTTCTGTTGAAGAACCAATTTATTAATAAGGCTGCCGATGTGGCCAGTGTTGAAGTTCCGATGAAAACTGTCGGTATGGCGCTCGTAGGTTCTGAGAAATATCAGTACGTTCTACCGTTCGAACTGATTTCTGTGTTCCTGTTGGCTTGTATCATCGGTGCGATCATGATAGCAAGAAAGGAGGACGACAAATGATTCCTGTAGCATTTTATTTCGTGCTGAGCGCGTTATTGTTTTTTATCGGTGTATTTGGTTTCGTTACCCGACGCAACCTGATTGCCATGTTGATTTCTGTTGAGTTGGTTCTCAATTCAGCAGACCTTAATTTCGCTATGTTCAACCGCATTTTGTTCCCAGGACAGTTTGAAGGATTCTTCTTCTCTTTGTTCTCTATTGGGGTAAGTGCTGCCGAGACGGCTGTCGCCATAGCGATCATTATCAATGTTTACCGTAATTTTAAAAGTGATCAGGTGAACAGAATTGAAAACATGAAATTATAAGAAAGATGGATTACAGTTATGTTTATTTGATACTCCTTCTACCCGTGCTGAGCTTTTTGGTGCTTGGATTGCTGGGTATGAAGATGAACCATAAAACCGCCGGCCTCATTGGTACGGTCGCAGTAGGTGCGGTATTCGTGTTATCGTGCTACACTGCCTATCAATATTTTATCGGTATCGGCCGTGGAGCGGATGGACTTTATCCAACGGTAACAGCGTTTAACTTCACGTGGTTGAAGTTTACTGAGCTGCTTACCTTCAATATCGGTTTTCGTTTGACACCGATTTCAGTGATGATGCTTGTTGTGATCTCTACCGTTAGTTTCATGGTGCATATCTATTCTTTTGGATATATGCACGGGGAGAAGGGATTCCAGCGTTATTTTGCTTTTCTGTCGCTCTTCACCATGTCTATGTTAGGCTTGGTCGTGGCAACGAATATCTTCCAGATGTATTTGTTCTGGGAGCTTGTCGGTGTGAGCTCTTATCTGCTCATCGGATTCTATTATCCCTTGCATTCGGCAGTTGCTGCCTCTAAGAAGGCTTTTATCGTAACTCGTTTTGCTGATTTATTCTTCTTGATCGGTATCTTGTTCTACAGTTTCTATGTAGGAACATTCAATTTCGATTTAACAGCTGATCCTGTTCTTGCAGGCAAGGTTGCCGGTGCTTCTTGGGTAATGCCAATGGCATTGTTCCTGATGTTTATCGGAGGTGCAGGTAAATCAGCCATGTTTCCCTTGCATATCTGGTTGCCGGATGCGATGGAAGGTCCAACACCTGTTTCTGCCTTGATTCATGCTGCCACAATGGTTGTGGCCGGCGTGTTCTTGGTTGCAAGTCTGTTCCCTTTGTTTGTACAGTATGCACCCGAGCAATTGCACTGGATTGCTTATATCGCAGCGTTTACAGCTTTCTATGCTGCCTCTGTTGCTTGTGTTCAAAGCGACATCAAACGTGTGCTGGCGTTCTCTACGATCTCTCAAATTGGCTTCATGCTCGTTGCACTAGGTGTCAGCATGCCCGATCCAACATCTGTTGGTGTTGCCATGACTCCCGAATATGCTGATACGCTGGGATTAGGTTACATGGCCAGCATGTTCCATTTGTTTACCCATGCTATGTTCAAAGCGTGTCTGTTCTTGGGTGCAGGTGCAGTTATTCATGCTGTACATTCTAATGAAAAGGCTTATATGGGTGGTCTCCGCAAATATATGCCTATTACTCATATCACATTCTTGATATCTTGTTTGGCTATTGCCGGTATACCACCGTTCTCAGGATTCTTTTCTAAAGACGAGATCTTGGTGGCTTGTTACAATTTCCATCCAGTGATGGGCATTGTTATGAGTGGCATCGCCATGATGACGGCTTTTTATATGTTCCGTCTTTATTACGTCATCTTCTGGGGTAAGAGCTATTACGAAACGCATAAGGGTGAAGAAGGTGTTCATGCACCTCACGAGGCGCCCGCTACCATGACGTTCCCTTTAATCTTCCTGTCACTGATTACATGTACAGTCTTCTTATGGGCAGACAAGGCAGGGCAATTTGTTTCTGCTAACGGTCACGGCTTTACCACACACATCAATTGGCCTATTGCTACCGCCAGTACGGTATTGGCCTTATTGGCAATTGGTCTTGCTACCTTTATGTACAAAGGCGAAAAGACACCTGTTGCCGACAAATTGGCTAAAACATTCCCAACTTTATATCGTGCAGCTTACAAGCGTTTCTATATGGACGAGGTTTGGCAGTTTGTCACTCATCGTGTGATCTTCGCTTGTGTGAGTCGTCCTATCGCTTGGTTCGACCGACATGTTGTCGACGGATTCTTCAATTTTCTGGCTTGGGGAACCAACGAAGCTGGCGAGAGTATCCGTCCTTGGCAAAGTGGCGATGTAAGGCAGTATGCCATCTGGTTTCTTACCGGCAGCGTAGCCTTGACTTTGATTTTGATCAGTCTGTTGTAATAAAGCCTGTGTGATAGTAAAGATTTAAAGAATAAAAATAAAATGAGTATATTAACATTATTCGTCGTTATTCCCGCCTTGATGTTGCTGGGGCTTTGGCTCGCCCGCAACTTGAATCAGGTGCGAGGAGTCATGGTTACCGGTGCTTCTGCCCTGCTGATGCTTTCAATCTGGTTGACCGTTACGTTCATTCAAATGCGTCATGCAGGTAACACAAACCCAATGCTGTTTACGTACAGTGCTACATGGTTCAAGCCATTAAACATTGCTTATAGCGTAGGCGTTGACGGTATCTCTGTCGTGATGTTGCTGTTGTCGAGCATCATCGTTTTCACTGGAACGTTTGCTTCATGGCAACTCAAACCGATGACCAAAGAATATTTCTTGTGGTTTACATTGTTGTCAACCGGAGTATTCGGCTTCTTCATTTCTATTGACATGTTTACCATGTTCATGTTCTATGAGGTTGCCTTGATTCCTATGTACCTGCTGATTGGTGTGTGGGGTAGTGGTCCTAAAGAATATGCAGCGATGAAACTTACCCTGATGTTGATGGGTGGTAGTGCGTTGTTGATCATCGGTATCCTTGGTATCTATTATTTCAGTGGTGCAACGACGATGAACGTTCTCGAGATTGCACAGCTGCACAATATCCCTGTAAATATCCAGAAGATATTCTTCCCATTGGTTTTCATTGGCTTTGGTGTCTTGGGCGCATTGTTTCCCTTCCACACATGGTCACCCGATGGTCATGCTTCGGCCCCTACAGCCGTATCGATGTTGCATGCCGGCGTATTGATGAAGTTAGGAGGTTACGGATGTTTCCGCATTGCCATGTTCTTGTTGCCTGATGCAGCTCGTGAGTTGTCTTGGATTTTCCTGATCCTGACCACCATCTCTGTTGTTTACGGTGCACTTTCTGCTGTGGTACAGACCGACTTAAAATACATCAACGCCTATTCTTCTGTTAGTCACTGTGGACTCGTATTGTTCGCTCTGTTGATGATGACCAAGACATCTTGCACGGGTGCCGTTCTGCAGATGCTTTCTCATGGATTGATGACAGCCCTGTTCTTTGCCCTCATCGGTATGATCTACGGACGAACACATACACGTGATGTCCGTCAGTTGGGTGGTTTGATGAAAATCATGCCATTCCTCGGTGTCGGATATGTCATTGCAGGTTTGGCTAACCTTGGTTTACCGGGCTTCTCCGGTTTTGTTGCCGAGATGACTATTTTTGTCGGATCGTTTGCAAACAACGATGTCTTCCATCGTACGGCAACCATCATTGCTACCACTTCTATTGTCGTAACTGCTGTTTACATTCTTCGTGTTGTAGGAAAAATACTCTATCAGAAAGTAGCCAATCCTCATTTCGAGCAATTGACAGATGCCACATGGGACGAGCGCGTTGCTGTCAGCTTGCTGATTATCTGCGTGGCAGGTTTGGGTATTGCACCACTTTGGGTGAGCAATGTCATCAGTGATGCCGTAGGACCAATTCTTCAGAACATAATTTTTTAAAGATACAAGAGATGAATTACAGTCAATTTCTATATATGATGCCTGAGGTTAGCCTGATGGCTATCTTGATCATCACCTTCATCATCGACTTTGCTACTGCTCAGAAATCAACAACCCTGACGGCTGACACCCATCGTCGTTCTTGGTTCAATCCATTGGTGAGTTTGATGTTGTTTGCACACATCCTCATCAACATCTTCCCCGTGAGCCAGATGTCTGCCTTCGGTGGCATGTATCTTACCAATCCTTCTATCGGTGTCATCAAGACCATCTTGGCCTTTGGTACGCTCATTGTCGTGATTCAGGCTAAAGAATGGTTGTCACGTCCTGATACAGCTTTCAAGGAAGGTGAATTCTACCTCTTGATCATCTCTACGTTGTTGGGTATGAACATGATGGTGAGTGCCAACCATTTCTTGCTGTTCTTCCTCGGTCTTGAACTGGCCAGCGTGCCGATGGCATGTTTGGTCGCTTTCGACAAATACCGTCACAACTCTGCCGAGGCAGGAGCTAAATTTATTCTTACAGCAACTTTTTCAAGCGGTGTGATGCTTTATGGTATCAGCTTTGTATACGGTGCTGTTGGAACCCTTTACTTTGACGATGTTGCTGCCCGCCTGACAGCTACACCGTTGACCATCATGGGCATGGTGTTCTTTTTTAGCGGATTGGGCTTTAAACTCAGTTTGGTTCCGTTCCATTTCTGGACAGCAGATACATACCAGGGTGCTCCTACCACGGTTACCGGTTATCTTTCGGTTATCAGTAAGGGAGCGGCAGCTTTTGCACTTTGCGCGATCTTGATGAAGGTTTTTGCCCCAATGATTATGTACTGGCAGTATATGTTGTTTATCGTCATTGTATTGTCCATTACCGTTGCCAACCTGTTTGCCATCCGTCAGACCGACCTCAAGCGTTTCATGGCGTTCAGTTCTATCTCCCAGGCTGGATATATCGTATTGGCTATCGTTGGCAATTCAGCCATGAGTGTCACAACGCTAAGCTACTACGTGTTGATTTATGTTGTTGCCAACATGGTTGTGTTTACCATCATCAGTTCCATTGAAGAGCATAACGATGGTGCTACAGATATTGAGCGTTATAACGGATTGTACAAAACCAATCCGAAACTGGCTTTCCTCATGACACTGGCTTTGTTCTCGTTAGGTGGTATTCCTCCATTTGCCGGAATGTTCTCGAAGTTCTTCGTGTTCATGGCAGCTGTCAAAGGGGCTGATATCACAACCACCACCGGTGCCTTGGCTTATGGCGTTGTTTTTGTTGCTTTGATCAACACCGTAATCTCGTTGTACTACTATTTGCTGATTGTGAAAGCCATGTACATCAAGAATAACGACAATCCTTTGCCAACGTTCAAGAGTTGCACCAATACCAAACTGGCTTTGGCCATCTGTACTGCCGGTGTGGTTCTCTTTGGTATAGCATCAATTGTTTATGATTGGATTTATGCCGCAGCATTGGCATAACCCTAACTAATTTATAGTCAACTCCCTTTACCTTGTAAGTCAAACAAGATAAAGGGAGTTTTTTTGTGTATTCATTTCTCTAGGGCTTCCATTGTTCCTATTGTTCGTCAACCTTGGTTTTTGCGCACAATAGAAGGTGTTGTTTACCTTTCTTTCAACCAAAATAAATCGTTTAAGGCTGATATTGTTGAAAATAATGTGTTAAAGATGATGAAGTTTCAAATTAATTTAATATTTTTGGGATATAAAATGAAACATTAATTTTTTTAAACACATATAGTTATGTTTAATGTAGCGCATATTCACCCCATGTTGGTGCATTTCCCCATTGTTTTGATAGCCTTCGGTTTTTTAGCCGAGTTCGTTTATTTGTTTTACAAAAAAGAAGCCTGTCTGCCAAAGGTCGGATTTTTTTTCTTGACAATAGGTACGTTGGCTGCATTTGTCACCGTTCTGTCGGGTTTTCTTTTTACACAAGAAATGGCCGGTGTTGCCGGCCAGGTTCGTGAAACCCATGAACGATTCGCTATCGTTACATTTCTCTTTGCCTTTATAGCCTGGTGTCTTCGGGTGTATATCCTCAAGAAAAAGAAAGAAATGCCCAAACTAAATATACTTGCATTGGTGTTCTATGGTTTGGCTACCCTTGCAGTATTTGTAACCGGATTCTTTGGTGGCAATCTGGTGTATAATTATATGATGCCACTTTAATATACAACATTCTTTCAC
>CALNBT010000201.1 GCA_937874345.1 uncultured Prevotella sp. | reverse complement strand
GGTTTTGAAGACAACGTTCATTTTGCCTAGGGGGCTAACAACAGAATGTTTTAAAACTCAGAGGTGAAATGGAACTTGATATGCTTGAAATCTTGTTGTGCCATACTGAGCATATAACTTGAATCGGCAAAAAATACATCTCTGCCTTCCAAGTCTTTCGCCATATATTGGTATTTACGTTTTTTGAAAAGATCCAGTTCCTGTTCATCATCTGCTTCAACCCAACAGGCTTTGAATAAATGAACAGGCTCCCAACGGCACTTGGCATTGTATTCGTTTTCCAGACGATATTGAATCACTTCGAACTGCAACTGTCCAACAGTACCAATTATCTTTCGCTGATTGAACTGATTGATAAACAACTGTGCCACACCTTCGTTCATCAATTGCTCGATACCCTTGTTCAATTGTTTTGCCTTCATAGGGTCATCGTTTTCAATGTATTTAAACATTTCTGGTGAGAAAGATGGTAATCCCTTAAAATGCAGGTCTTCTCCCTCTGTCAAGGTGTCGCCAATTTTGAAGATATTATTGTCAGGAAGTCCAACAATATCGCCGGGATAGGCTTCATCAATGGTGCTCTTTCGTTGAGCCATAAATTGAGTTGGTGAGCTGAACCTTACCATTTTACCATTTTGTACATGCAAATAAGGCTGGTTTCTCACAAACTTTCCAGAACAAACTTTGCAAAATGCAATACAAGAGCGGTGATTCGGGTCGATGTTGGCCGTAATTTTGAAGATAAAGCCAGTAAATTTTTGCTCTTCAGGGTTAACAATTCGCTCTTCTGCCTTTGTGGGCTTTGGACTTGGCGCAATTTCAACAAAGCAGTTGAGCAATTCTTGTACACCGAAGTTGTTAAGTGCCGAACCGAAGAAAACCGGTGCCACTTCGCCCGATCGATATGGCTCAACATCAAAATTGGGATATACCCCATTGATCAAGTCAAGGTCTTCGCGTAACTGTTGTGCTTCGCGTTCTCCCACATGTTGGTCCAGTTCTTTGCTTTGAACATTGACCTCAATTTTTTCTGTTACGCGTTGTTTGTTAGGTTTGAACAAGTTTAATTGGTCTTCGTACAGATTGTATACACCTTTGAAACGCAGACCTTGTCCAATAGGCCAACTTAATGGGAGGACCTTGATTTGCAGCTCTTCTTCCAGTTCGTCCAATAGGTCGAAGGGATCACGTCCTTCCCGGTCCATTTTATTGATAAAGATGATAACCGGCGTCTTACGCATGCGGCAGACTTCCATTAATTTTCGTGTTTGTGTTTCAACTCCTTTTGCTGAATCGACAACGATGATGGCCGAATCGACAGCTGTCAAGGTGCGAAAGGTGTCTTCGGCGAAATCCTGATGACCAGGGGTGTCCAAAATGTTAACCTTATAACCTTCGTAATCAAATTCCATCACCGATGTTGATACAGAGATACCACGTTGTTTCTCGATATCCATCCAGTCGCTGGTGGCAGTCTTTCTTATTTTGTTGCTTTTGACAGCGCCGGCCACCTGGATTTGTCCTCCAAAGAGAAGAAACTTTTCTGTCAGGGTTGTCTTACCGGCGTCCGGGTGTGAGATGATGGCAAATGTTCGCCTGCGTTCTATTTCGTTCATTTGTAAAAGTGAAAACGGCCCACTTGAAAATCTCTTCTCATTCTCCAAAGAGGAGAATACTATTGAATTCGTGGAAGGGAGATTTTAAACAGTGTGCGTTTATTTGTTCAATTTAGCTTATCTATTGATGGTGAAATTCTTGTGAGGAAAGAAAATTGTAGTTAGATCTTAAAAGATTTGAACAGTTCTCCCTTAGCTAAAGGTTGGAAGCATTCAATTTCTCAATACATTCTTTCAAGCTTTCTTCCCAATATGGGATTTCTATGTTATATGTGTTCTTTATTTTTGTTTTGTCCAGCACACTGTAATGTGGACGGTTTGCTGGTGTAGGGTATTCTGCGGTGTGCAATGGCTTAACATGACAAGTGGTAATACCTGCAAGGCGATGTATGGCTTTGGTAAAATCGTACCAACTGATGACTCCTTCATTAGAGAAATGATAGGTGCCCGGAACGATACCGTGCTCAATGGCAATCATAATTGCATTAGCCAGGTCTCTTGCATAGGTTGGTGTTCCTATTTGGTCGAAGATAACACCTAACTCGTTTTTCTCTTTGCCCAGACGAATCATCGTCTTCACAAAGTTTTTGCCGAAAGTAGAGTATAACCAACCGGTACGAATGATCATCAACTGTTGACAAGCATTTTGGGCAGCCAGTTCTCCTGCCAGTTTTGTGTCACCATACGCACTATTTGGCGAAGGTGTATCGGTTTCTACATAAGGAGTATGCTGTGTTCCATCAAAAACATAGTCGGTACTGATTTGAATCATCCAACCATTTCTGCTAGCAACGGCAGTGGCAAGATGTGCCGGAGCATCAGCATTAAGGGACATACACAACTGTTGGTTGCTTTCTGCTAGATCCACAGCGGTATAGGCAGCACAATTGACGATCCCGTCAATCTGGTTGTCTTGTACAAACTTGTCTATGGCATGCTTATCAGTAATGTCCAGTTCCGTTACATCCGTATTAAACCAATGATGTTGTGGATAGGCAGTCTCCAAGAGCTGTACCTCGTTTCCTAATTGACCATGACAGCCTGTAATCAAAATATTCATATTTAATCCTCCTCAAATGCTAAACCCTCTTTTTTGTCCTTGATATAATAATCAGACAACATGCCAATGAATGTCGTAATCTCTTCAAGGGCATGCGTAGTGTTGGGTGATATTTCTTTTTTCTGTAACCTAAGCATCATCAAGCCATATAGTGCATTCAAGCATACTTCAATTTCATTTTGCATTGAAGAACCTTTATGTCTCAGTTCAACAATAAATGGCAAAACTTTGTAGTATTCAGCATTGTAATATGGAAATTTAGAACTTTGAAGCAACGTGTTGTGCAGATCAGTAAGGTCTTTGATCAAGATATCATTAATTTGTAAATGACCATTTTCACGTTTGCCCTCTTCATTCATCATCCGAATTAAATTACCATACCAGTCTGTCATTTCTTCCTTTTGGTCGTCAGTATAATCGAATTTGTCGATATATTCCCTTCTAATACGAGCTAAAGAAAAGCCATAAGCTCGTATCAAATCTTCAATTTGCCACATATACAACAGATATTCGGCAATGTTCTTTTTTCGTAATTCTTGAGCCAGATACACGATGAAATAAAGTTTTAAGATAATATATTCTTGATTTGCTCAGTTTCTCACCAACATTCATGTACGCCAACATCAGATGTTTTTTGGTGTACAGTACTAGTCATATAAGCTAATAGTGAACCTGATACAAATTAAATACAGTTCCAATTAAGATAGCGATAGAACAGATGATAACAATGCTTCCCATAAACCTGTTGATGATCGTGATGCCGTTATTATCAAATTTACCGCGTATTTTGTCAACAAACCATGTAAGTCCATACCACCATAAAAGGGCACCCACCAAAATACTGAGGTATCCCACAGCCATTTCAAGCGGATGACCTGGAATGATAAATTTGAATTGTGCAAATAGTGCGATGAACAATAATATGATGAGCGGGTTGACAAAGGTAATCCAGAAAGCTGTTATGCCGTTATAGGTGTAAGATCCCTTTTTCTTTTTTGTTACGTGAATATAGTTTTTAGGATTATTACGAAAACTATAGATTCCAAATAGCAAGAGTAAGATACTTCCTGAAAGTTGCAGAAGGAACATGTTCTTGGGTTTTGAAATCAAATCAAAAACAAAGCTCATTCCAAATCCTGTCAATAGCGCATAGATGATATCTGATAAGGCAGCCCCGATACCTGTAACGAAACCATACCATCTGCCTTTATTGAGGGTACGTTGTACACAAAGCACACCCACTGGTCCCATTAACCCAGAGGCAATAATCCCGATCATGACACCTTTTAAAATTAAGTCTATGATATCTATATGAAACTCAAACGGCATAATGGATGCAAAATTGCGAAAATAATGCGATATGGACAAATTTATGATGCAAAAGTTTGTTTAATGCTGGTTTTTTAATAACTTTGCGACTTAGGATATTTGCTCCTAATGCTGCAAATTTGAAGACATAAAATAAAGGATGTTTTCAAGTTCTTTCCTAATATTTGGTTGAAAATAATTACTAACTTATAAATAAATACAACGTGGAATCAGTATCTGTATTGAAACCGTATGTCATCGGTTTGGATTTGGGCGGAACAAACTCTGTTTTTGGAATAGTTGATAGTCGTGGAGATATCAAGGCTACAACCACCATTAAAACGCAGGGTTATGAAAAAGTAGAAGATTACGTCGCAGCTTCTGTCGATGCTTTGAAATTGATCATAGATCAAGTTGGTGGCATTGATACCATCAAAGCAATGGGTATTGGCGCTCCTAATGGAAATTTCTATAATGGTACCATCGAGTTTGCTCCCAACTTGAGTTGGGGACATAACGGCGTAGTACCATTGGCTCAGATGTTTTCTGATAAATTAGGTATTCCAGTAGCTTTGACCAATGATGCCAACGCTGCAGCCATTGGGGAAATGACTTATGGTGTTGCCCGTGGAATGAAAAACTTTATTATTATCACGCTGGGAACAGGCGTCGGTTCTGGTATTGTTGTCAATGGCCAATTGGTCTATGGTAGCGATGGTTTCGCTGGCGAATTGGGGCACGTAACAATGAGACGTGAGCATGGTCGCTCATGTGGTTGCGGTCGCAACGGATGCTTGGAAGCCTATTGTTCTGCCACTGGCGTAGCCCGTACCGCTCGAGAGCTGTTGGAAACAACAAGTGAGCCTTCTTTATTAAGAGATTTGAAGCTAGAAGACATTACATCCCTGGATGTAAGTATTGCTGCCGGAAAAGGAGACGAGCTGGCAAAGCGCGTCTATGAGATGACCGGTGAAATGTTGGGTGAGGCATGCGCTGATTTTGCAGCATTCTCTTCTCCTGAGGCATTTATCTTCTTCGGTGGTTTGACAAAAGCCGGTGATCTTTTGATGAAACCTCTGAAAGAAAGCTATGATAAGCATGTTTTGAAGATTTTTAAGGATAAAGCAAAATTCTTGATTAGTGGTTTAGATGGTTCATCGGCAGCTGTCCTTGGGGCCAGCGCCATTGGATGGGATATCTAATCAATACCTATATTCAATATAAAATAAAGGTCAAACATCATGTTTGGCCTTTATTTTTTTAGAATATTCCATGCGTAAATCGTCTATTCTGTTAGCGGTTCAATAGACTGGATGCTTCAATCAACATAAAAAATTGGGCACATCGAAACAAATGTTGTGAAAGTTGATTTGTTGGTAACCATTTGGTGGGTTCATCTTGTCTGTTCCTTTGACTTTTTTCAGTAGTATCACAATATCAATATAACCCCTTCGGAGTCGTTGAATGATGCTTTCATGCTGTACCCGTCTTGAAATTCATTTTTATCCCCATCTTCCTGTGTTGACAATATCACGCTATTTGGTTGACAAAGTCAATGGGTTTGAGAATCGAACGCATTGTTATCATCGTGCAATTTCATTGACTTTGTAATATAATAACTTACAAGAGGTTAGGATATAATGTTTCTTTCTTTGTCTCAGATTTGTTGGTTCAAGCAGATGACGAAAAAACAGCTTCTCTTGAAACGAATTGAAAGTAAAAAACAAGTGATTGAATGATAACGAACTTATCATTTTGGTTTTATTTTTCTAACGAACATCTATTCGTTGGAAAAGTCTGCAACCGTTTTACGATACAATGAGTAAAGGCGGGTTCTGTCGATAAATCCGATGAGGTGTTGGTCGATGTCAACAACTGGAAGATAATTGGCATTACTCTTGTCAAACTTATCCATGACCTCTTCCATGGGGTCAGATACCCCCAGAATGGCAGGAGGCGGTGTTGTCAACTGGCTGACGTTGAATCGGTTGTAAAGTTCTGTCCTGAACATGATATGCCTGATCTTCGTAATGTCTATCTCACCCAACAGCGTTCCGGCAGTATCGACAACAGGAATAAAGCTGGTATGACTGTTGCTGATAACGTTCACCAGTTTTCTCAAAGGAAGGTCGGGACTTACCGAAATAAAGTTTTTGTCAATCACACTATCCAGACTCATCAAAGTTAAAACAGATCGGTCTGTATGATGGGTCACTAATCTCCCTTCACGGGCCAGACGCATGGCATAAATGCTATGGGGCTCGAAAATGCTGATGGTCATCACCGCTACAATGCTTACCATAATCAATGGCATGAAAAGAGCATATCCACCCGTCAGCTCAGCAATCAGAAAGACACCTGTCAAAGGGGCATGCATTACGCCTGAAAGAACGCCTGCCATACCCAAAAGCGTGAAATTCTTCTCCGGCACTTCAATGCCAAGCTGGTTAATGTTCCACAGACGGGCAAACAAAAAACCTCCGAAACCACCAATAAACAGCGAAGGTGCAAATGTTCCGCCCACACCTCCTGCGCCATTCGTGGCCGATGTTGCGAAGACTTTCGTCAAGATGACCAATGCAATGTAAAGCAGCAGCAGATTGGAGTTTCCCGCGAAAAGCGAGTTATTCATCACCTGCTCCCAATGTGCATTGCTAGATCCGTCTAAAAAGA
>CALNBT010000200.1 GCA_937874345.1 uncultured Prevotella sp. | reverse complement strand
ATCATTCCAAGCCCCAATCTGATGATCTTGGGCCAGAATCAGTTTACTGTCGATGCCTTTACGCGAGTATATACCAATTTGCCTAAGGATGATGCACTTCTGATGCGCGAGTATATCCGCCAAGTATTTTGTGTTGATCTAAAAGCGACGGGTAGACGCAAACGTGCGAATTCGATTCGTTTGATCAGAACTTCAAAACCAGATGAACAGTCACAAGTGCCCTTTCAAACATCGTTGCAGCGTTATGTCCTTGACATCAACGCTGATAACATTACCATCAGTTCTCCCTCAAACGCAGGCATTTTCTATGCCTTGCAAACCATTAAGGCACTTACTTATAAGCGTTCGGTAGCCTTTGCCCATATTGAAGACACGCCTCGGTTTGCCTATCGCGGCTTTATGCTCGATTGTTCACGACACTTCTGGACTGTTGCTTTCATCAAGAAGCAGATTGATATGATGGCCCAATTCAAATTGAATCGTCTTCATCTTCATCTGACAGATGCGGCAGGCTGGCGCATGGAAAGCAAAGCTTATCCCGAATTAAACGAGAAGGCGGCTTTCCGCACAGCCTCGGACTGGAACACTTGGTGGGGTGGCAACGACAGGCGTTATGCTACGAAAAATTCTCCAGGTGCCTATGGTGGTTACTATTCCCAGAATGAATTGCGCGATATTGTGCATTACGCCACCCAACATTATATAACGGTGATACCCGAGATTGATATTCCGGGACATAGCGAGGAAGTTACTTATACTTACCCTCAGCTGTCATGCGATGGTAAGGTTAATGGTGAACTCTGTATTGGGAACGAGAAAACGTTTCAGTTTATCGAAGGCGTTTTAAAAGAGGTGATGGATATCTTTCCATCAGAATACATCCATATGGGTGGTGATGAGGCTTCGGATGAACATTGGAAGGTATGTCCCAAGTGCCAACAGCGTATGCAAGACGAAAAGCTAAGCAATACCCGCGAGTTGCAGGCTTACATGATGAAACGGATCAATCGGTTCCTGAATGAACATGGCCGAAAGATGATTGGGTGGGACGAGATGATTGACGGGGGATTGCCGGAAGGCTCTACCGTGATGGCTTGGAGAGGGGCAAACCAAGGATGGAGAGCTGCCCGGAAAGGTCATCATGTCATCATGACGCCCATCGAGACTTATTATCTTGATTACTATCAAAATAATCCGAGCGCCGAACCTGAAGCGGCTGGTGGGTACACTCCGTTGCAGCGGTGTTATGCTTTTGAACCTATCCCGGAAAAAGTAGACTCGGATAAAATTGCCCCTTGGATAGATGGTGTTCAGGGCAATTTGTGGACAGAACAAGTCAAGACCGAGGACCATGTAGAATACATGATGTATCCACGTTTACTGGCCATTGCCGAAACGGGATGGACTACGACAGCGAAAGATTATCCAAGGTTCAAACACAAGGCAATGGTAGTACTTGACCGTATGAAGAAACAAGGATACAACTCTTTTGACCTTCGTCATGAAGAAGGTACACGGTCCGAATCATTAAATCCGGTTTACCATGAAGGCATGGGAAAACCAGTGAAATATCTTCGTCCCTA
Organism: uncultured Prevotella sp.; assembly: GCA_937874345.1. Lineage (GTDB taxonomy): Bacteria > Bacteroidota > Bacteroidia > Bacteroidales > Bacteroidaceae > Prevotella. The sequence goes on along the minus strand of CALNBT010000200.1, from coordinate 7,314 downwards.
TTCTACAAATTATGAAGCAAAAGGAACATCAACTTTGACAGATGGCAGATTGGGTGACTGGAGTTATCGTGACGGTCAATGGCAGGGCTTTATCTCATCTGGTAGACTAGAGGTTGTGATAGACATGGGTTATGAGGCCAGTCTCACTGACATTTCATCCGAATTTATGCAGTTTACTGAGCCAGGCATCAACTATCCTGGGCAAATAGAGGTAGATGTATCTTCTGATGGATCCCATTTTACAGTCCTCGACAAACAAGATGTAGCAGACGAGTCTACGCGTTATTTTATCCGTCCCTATCAATGGGAAGGTCATGCGAAGGGAAGATACGTCAAATTCTGTGCTCGTGTTTCCAAAAGAGGAGGATGGGTGTTTGTCGATGAAATCATGATCAACAAAAAGAATCGTGTTTCTCTGAGAACCGAATAAATACGTTCCTTAAATTTTGAGGACTATTTTTGTTGTAACATTCCTGTCAGAGATAGGCATCTTTTGTGGAGATTTTCGTTAGAAAACCGATCATATATAGACCGGCTTCTTCCCAATAAAAAGTATATATGAGTTAAATTATCACGAAAATAAGATGGCAGAATTGTCCTACATTCTTTTTGTAACAGCTTTTTTTTGTAAAATATAGTATGTTTTACATATTTTTTGTAAGTTTGCAATATCGAACCATTCAAACAAAATGAGATGAAAAAGGCTAGAATATTATTATTTACGTTTGTTACGGCTTTGGTCGTATCATGCGGGACAACACGTACAGTTCCTATTACAGGGCGTAAACAGAATTTATTGGTTTCAGATGAACAGGTGTTGAGTTTAAGTAGTCAAGAATATACCAAGTATATGTCAACGGCAAAGAAGTCGACAGACGCAAACAAGACTGCGATGGTAAAGCGTGTCGGGAAACGTTTGGCTACTGCTGTAGAGGCTTTCTTAACGAATAACGGAATGGCTGATGAAACCAAAAATTATAGTTGGGAATTTAACCTCGTAAGTGATAAAGAGGCAAATGCTTTCTGTATGCCTGGAGGAAAAATCGTGGTTTATGAAGGACTCTTGCCTTTTACGAAGGATGATCAATCGTTGGCAATCGTGTTAGGTCATGAAATTGCTCATGCAGTTGCCCGTCACAGCGCAGAACAAATGAGCACTCAGATTAGAAATAACATGGGTATACAGGTCCTCGGTGGGGCACTGGGCGCTTTTGGTGTTGGCTCATCTACTACTCAAATTGCACAGATTATTGCGCAACAGGGCTTGCAGTTCCGCAGCTTACACTATTCTCGTGATAACGAATTAGAGGCTGACAAGATGGGATTGATATTTGCGGCCATGGCAGGATATGACCCTCGTGTCGCCATTCCGTTCTGGAAAGGGATGGCAAGTGCCAACGGTAATCAGAGCGACGTGCTTAGTGATCACCCATCAGATGCTAAGCGTATTGCGTTGTTAGAGAAAGAAATGCCAGAAGTACTGAAGTACTATCAAGGTGGAAAGACAACTTCCACAGCCGTTCCTAAAACTTCAAAGAGTTTGAACACAAAAAAGACAATCTCGGCAAGTGGACAGAATAAGACCGTGAAGAGATAATAGCGTTACGATACTGTTGAAACATTTGAAGCATGGCAAATCGAAACAAAACGAATTGCCATGCTTGTTTTTATGCTAGGCATTTCAATTTACTTGAATTTCTGAATTGATGAGTGATAAATGTTTAAAAATATGATTTCTTTTCTTGGACAATTGAATAGATATTCATATCTTTGTCTGGAATGCCTTTATGGTTTCAAAACCTGATTTTTTGGCTATTGAAGGCAAAATTTATTCTTGCTTCTTTTTGATTAACTTCACACCTTGTACTGATGATAGCATATATAGCACAAAATTACTGGCTTCTATGGACGATCCTGGCAGTCATTTGCTTGATAATTGAATTAGGCTCGGGCGATTTTTTTGTTACTTGTTTTGCCATAGGTGCCTTGGGCGCCTTGGTGGTTTCACTCGTTGATATACCTCTGTGGGTACAGGTGATTGTATTTGCTGCCGTTTCTGCGCTGAGCATTCTTTTCATCCGTCCGCCATTGGTGAGATTGTTACACGCCACCGGGCCAAATCGCTTAAGTAATGCAGAGGCATTAATTGGTCGGCAAGGAACGGTTGTGGATAAGATTTCTCCCCATCATCATGGCTATGTCAAGATAGACGGAGACGTATGGAAGGCTGTTACCAAAGCCGATGAGGAGATAGGGGAAGGCGAAAAGGTAAGGGTTATTTCGATGGAAAGTATTATCGTTACCGTAGAAAGGTGTCATTAATCAAGTTTGTTTCATTTTAATTCATACATATTATGGTAACTTATGTTCTGGTAGCCATCGTTATCTTGGCGTTATTGTTTGTCAAGAAATCCGTGATTATCATTCCACAGTCTGAAACGAAGATTGTTGAGCGTCTTGGGAAATACTATGCTACCCTGCAACCGGGTATCAATGTAATCATTCCTTTTATTGATAGGGCAAAACCTTTTGTTACTGTCACACGTGGAAGATATCTGTATACAACCAGTATCGACCTTCGCGAACAGGTATATGATTTTGATAAACAGAATGTTATCACAAAAGATAATATTCAGATGCAGATCAATGCACTGTTGTATTTTCAGATTGTAGACGCTTTCAAAGCTGTTTACGAAATCAATAATTTACCCAATGCGATTGAAAAGCTTACTCAGACAACGCTTCGTAACATCATCGGAGAGTTGGAATTGGATCAGACATTGACGTCACGCGATACCATCAACACCAAGTTACGCGCCGTTTTGGATGATGCGACCAATAAATGGGGTATCAAAGTAAATCGTGTCGAGTTGCAAGATATTACGCCTCCAGAAAGTGTTTTACAGGCAATGGAAAAGCAGATGCAGGCAGAACGAAACAAGCGTGCAACGATTTTGACGAGCGAAGGTGAAAAACAGGCCGCCATTTTGCAGTCGGAAGGTGAAAAAACCAGTACTATCAATCGTGCTGAGGCAACCAAACAACAAGCCATTTTGTACGCAGAAGGTGAGGCTACCGCACGTATACGCAAGGCTGAAGCAGAAGCTATTGCCATTCAAAAGATTACGGAAGCCGTAGGACAGAGCTCTAATCCTGCGAATTATCTTCTGGCTCAGAAATACATTTCGATGATGGAAGAATTGGCAAAGGGTGATAAAGCAAAGACCGTTTTCTTGCCATACGAAGCTACAAACTTAATGGGAAGCATCGGAGGTATTAAAGAATTGTTTAAGCAGTAAGTGTATTGTTGAACAAACGTTTTGCGATCATAGCATAAAATCTGAGGTTATATTTCACAAAATCATAATGGCGGAAGTTTATATGAGCTCCGTCATTTTTGTTTTCTCTTGAAAATGCCTGAACGAGCAGGTTTTATTTGCATTAAAATAATATAACATCAAAAAATTTTTATTCGATATTTTATGGTTACCTTTGCAATCAAATGAAGATTTTCTTTGTCAGTTAGCAATTGATTTATGATGAATATCTGTATAGTAGTCGGTGCTCGTCCCAATTTTATGAAGGTAGCTCCCATCATTCGAGCTATTATGAAAGCTGCAACTGAAGGCGCCTCAATTGGTTATCAGCTTGTTTTTACTGGTAAAGAAGACGATCCTACTTTGGAACCCTCCTTGTTTGACAACCTCATGATGCCGCGCCCTGATGTCTATTTAGGTATAGATTGTGAGAATCTGAACGAACTGACGGGAATGGTAATGGGTGGCTTTGAGCATTATCTGCAAGAGAATAAGACAGATGTTGTCATTGTTGTTGACGATTTGGCATCCACAATGGCCGCAGCTATCGTCACAAAGAAACAAGGAATTACATTGGCGCATTTGGTGGCAGGCACGCGAAGCTTTGACATTGACATGCCAAAAGAAATTAACAGACTGGTGATTGACGGGCTGAGTGACTTGCTATTCACTGCCGGTATGGCAAGTAACAGCAGTGTAACGCGTGAAGGTGCCGAACAATCTAAGGTTTATCTGGTAGGCAATATCCTGATGGATACTTTGCGGTTTAATCGAAATCGCTTTGAACGTCCAGCTATTCTTGATCAATTTGGCCTCCAAGATAAGCAATATCTTGTGTTTACCTTGAATAGAAAGGCATTGTTAGCGAACGAGGAAAACCTCAAGAAAATGCTTCAAAGTATGATAGATAAGGCCGGAAACAGGATAATTCTGGCCCCTCTTCGTGGATATGCTTCATCGATAGTCGCTAAGTTAACAGGTTCTACAACAAATGTTTTGAGATTGATTGATCCTCTTGATTATCTCCAATTTAGTTATCTCACAGCTAATGCATGTGGCGTAATCACTGACAGTGGTAATGTGGCTGAAGAGGCAACCTTTAATAATGTTCCATGTATCACGTTGAACAATTATACCGAACACATTGAAACAGTGAAAGAGGGCTCAAATGTCTTGGTAGGCGAAAATGCAGAATTGTTGGGCAAATATGTTGAAGACATGGTAAATGGACATTGGAAAAAGGGTGTTGTTCCCGATCGATGGGATGGCCGAAGCGCAGAACGAATTGTACAGATTTTGCTTCAACAGTCAACGAACGCCCAGAATAAAGATTGAATGCAGCAGAATTAAAATAAAACCATCAATATAGCCTCTACGATTCTACTCCTTGTTAAGAAAAGAATGTAAGAGGTTTTTTGTATTTTAAAATATGAAAAAGATAGCATTGATAACGGGAGCCACAAGCGGAATAGGTGAGGCTTGTGCGCAACAATTTGCAAAGAATGGTTATGATTTAATACTAACGGGTCGCAATCGCGAGAAATTGGAGCAGTTGAAGGATTACTTGTCTAACGAAAAGGTGGATGTCCTTTTGCTTTGTTTTGATGTTCGCGACCGCAAAGCAGCCATCGCTGCCATTGAATCTTTAGATGAAAGATGGCAAAAGGTTGATGTCTTGGTCAACAATGCCGGACTAGCGCTTGGCCTGGATGCAGAATTTTCCGGCGATATGGACGATTGGGAGACTATGATTGATACGAACATCAAAGGACTTTTAACGATGACGCGTCTGGTTGTTCCTGGCATGGTGGATCGTAATCATGGGCATGTAATCAATATTGGTTCAGTTGCAGGTGACGTGGCCTATGCTAATGGTAATGTTTATTGTGCAACCAAAGCAGCTGTCAAGGCAATCAGTGACGGTCTGCGGGTAGATTTAGTGAATACGGCTGTAAGAGTAACGACTGTAAAGCCAGGATTGGTAGAGACTAATTTCAGTGTTGTTCGCTTTCATGGCGATCAAGATCGTGCCGATACTGTCTACAAGGGCATTCAGCCTTTGACCGGTCAAGATATTGCAGATGTAGTGATGTATGCAGCCAATGCTCCAGAACATGTGCAGATTGCTGAAGTGCTCGTATTGGCAACCCATCAGGCTAACGGATTTACAATCAGTAAAGATCCAAATCGTAACGAGCATTTGTCATAGATTTTAACAGGAGATCGTCTTTTCCTAATCGGGGTAATATTTTATATGACCAGCGATACAGAAAGAATTATTGGCTTTCTGTTAAGAAGGTGTTACGCTTTTGCGTCATAAAAAGATAGAAGCCACTATCAATACCGATGATCATAAAAAGATGATGTTTTAAATTGGCAGCGTTATAGGCTCAACTGGAAAGAACGCCTCTGCCAATTAATTCAATGGATATATGGAGATCAAACTGATTCATAGTAGAGACAACTATACATTTCTTACTCAAGGCCCCATCCATCGTGTTATTTTTACGATGGCAATTCCAACGATGTTAAGTATGTTGGTGAGTGGGTTGTATAATATAGTAGATACTTATTTTGTTGGTAAGATCAATACTCAGGCTACTGCAGCCGTGGGTGTTGTATTTTCAGTCATGTTTTTTATTCAGGCATTCAGTTTCTTTTTTGGCAATGGTTCCGGAAATTACGTGTCAAGAGAACTTGGTGCTAAACGCATTAAGAATGCGCAGACGATGGCAACCACAGGATTTGTGTACGCTTTGGCCACTGGGCTCCTCATTACAATCATCGGAGAATCTTTTTTGACGCCGCTCTCTATTTGGTTGGGAAGTACGCCAACCATATTGCCCTATACTGAAAAATATATGGGAATCATCTTGTTGGGCGCCCCTATCATGACAGGTTCGTTTACGCTGAATAATCAGATGCGCTTTCAAGGTAATGCAAATTTTGCTATGTGGGGTATCTTTTCTGGTACCATACTGAACGCGATTTTGGCTCCAATCTTTATTTTTGTTTTCGGATGGGGTATTTCTGGAGCTGCCATTGCAACGGTTACGGGCCAGCTTGTTAGCTTTCTCATTTTGATTCGAATGACCTATTTCGGCGGAAGTATTCGCTTAAACATCCATCGTTTTTCTGCTTCATCAAAATTTATCAAAGAAATTTTTGCAGGTGGTATGCCATCTTTGCTTAGACAAGGATTAACCAGCATGGCTGCTGTCATGATGAACATTGCCGCATCACATTATGGAGATGCAGCCATTGCGGGTATGTCTATTGTTAACAGGTTGACGCTTATTTTGATGGCAACAGTGATAGGATTGGGACAAGGATTTCAACCATTTTGCGGGTTTTGCTATGGCGCTCGCCTGTATGCACGAGTCAAAAAGGGATTCTGGTTCACGGTAAGGGTCGGAATTATATTCCTGTTGATTTTCTGCACGGTTGGATGGATTTTTTCAGATCATATCGTGAAAGAGTTTCGTAACGATCCAGAAGTAATTATTGTAGGTACTCAGGCTTTGAGATGGCAGTTGATTTCATTACCAGCAGTACCCCTGTTAATGGTCAGCAACATGTTTATGCAGACTATCCGCAAAACCTGGCGCGCCAATCTACTTGCTTCATCCCGCAGTGGGCTATTCTTCATTCCGCTCATCATTATTCTTCCACATTTCTTTGGATTGCAAGGTGTTGAGATGTGTCAAATGTGGAGCGATTTTAGTGCCCTTTTGATTACTGTACCACTTCTTTTGATTACGATGCACGAGCTGAAATAAATATTGTAAACCATTCATTCATCAAGAAATATGTCAAACGAATCCCCATTGAATAAGAAGACTACGAATGATGAAGTAGCTTCGCCAACATCATCGAATCGCGTTTTAATAAAAAACATGGTTTGTGACCGATGTATTATGTCAGTACAACAGTTGATGTCAGAAATGGGCATTGAGCCGCTGTCAGTAGAACTTGGTATCGTAGAATTGTCCAATCC
>CALNBT010000199.1 GCA_937874345.1 uncultured Prevotella sp. | reverse complement strand
GATATCGCCTCTTTGATGCAATCAACAATATAATGTACATCTTCATCGGTTACACAGGGACCTGCCGGAAGACAGAAGCCCACTTTGAAGAAAGCTTCTGCAATACCGTTGACGTATGCCGGACAGCCTTGGTAAACAGGTTGCTTGTGCATCGGTTTCCATAAAGGACGACATTCAACACCTTTCGAATCCATAAAAATACGCAGTGCTTCCACATTGGCATTGGGCTCGCAATCGGTATGAATAGAACCTCCTGCGTGTATCACACCGGCAGCACCACCCACCGCACTGGTAATGGCTTCTGCATAAGCTTTTTCCTGCCCCTTCACAACCACATTTTTATCGATGGTAGCGGCACAGAGCCAATAATTACTGTCAAAATCGCCGTTTGCAGGTTGACAGTGCAGGTTGATACCCTCAACATCTCTGAGCAACTCTCCATATAAAGCCTGAACATGTTTGTGATGATCAACATGCTCTTGCGCAACGGTCATCTGTCCACGACCGATACCCGCACAGATATTTGACATGCGATAGTTGTAGCCAATCTTTTCATGCTGATAATACGGATATGCCTCACGTGCCTGCGTGGCATAGAACATGATCTCTTTCTTTTCTTCGGCCGATGAAACAATCAATGCCCCGCCACCTGAGGTCGTAATCATCTTGTTGCCATTGAACGACAGCACACCGAATTTACCAAAGGTTCCGCAGATCTGTCCTTTATACTTTGACCCAAAGCCCTCGGCAGCATCCTCAATCACAGGGATATCGTATTTCCTGGAGATGGCCATGATCTCGTCTATCCTGGCAGGCATACCATAAAGATATACCGGAACAATTGCCTTGGGCTTCTTGCCCGTCTTTGCGATACGGTCTTTGATAGCCTTTTCAAGCAACTCAGGGTCCATATTCCAGGTCTCGGGCTCAGAATCGATGAACACCGGTGTGGCGCCAAGATAGCTGATGGGGTGTGACGATGCACAGAAGGTGAACGACTGCACCAGTACCTCATCACCAGGCTTTACGCCACATGCAATGAGTGCCAGGTGCACAGCAGCCGTACCTGACGACAATGCCACCACTTCCTTTTCGCCACCCGCAAACTGTTTTAAGTCTTCTTCAAAGCCATTTACATTTGGGCCAAGTGGCACCACCCAGTTGGTATCAAATGCCTCTTGTATATACTTCATTTCGTTGCCGCTCATGTGAGCGAGGCATAAATAAATTCGTTTATTCATCTTTTATCTCCAAAAATCAGTGATTCGTTTTAATATCAGTAGTTTATTCTGTTTTAATCGTTCACGAAAACAATTATTTGATATGTGCAGGAATTCCCACATAAAGATTACTTTCAAAAAGGCTATTCATCACGATGGCCCCTGCACCTATTCTTATTTCGTTGCCTATCTCCACATACTGCGTAACGGCAGCGTTTAAACCAAAAAAGTTTCCATCGCCGATGGTTACTCCGCCCGAGATTCTCACACCGGGCATGATGGCATTGTAATTTCCCAATACCACATCATGGCGCAGACTCACATCACCGTTCAGAATGTTA
>CALNBT010000198.1 GCA_937874345.1 uncultured Prevotella sp. | reverse complement strand
GAATCAAGCAAATACAAAAAAGCGAAAACCTGTAAAAGATTCTCGCTTTGATGGGTGGCAGGTGGGACTCGAACCCACGACATTCAGAACCACAATCTGACGCTCTAACCAACTGAACTACGGCCACCATGTATATTACTTCCTCATTGGAAGCGGGTGCAAAGGTAATGGATAAATTTGTTTTTGCCAAATAAATCCATTACTTTTTTGTCCGATATATTATTTAGCAGGCGCTGTAGGCATCTTCGGAGCCTGAGTAGCGCCGTTGGTACCTTGTGTTGCAGGAGCACCCTTCTGAGCACCTGCTGCAGGAGCTTGCTGACTGGCACCGAAATTAGTCATGTTCTTTGGATTTGTTGTCTGAGTTTCGGTAGCCGATTGTTCCAAAACGCTTTGTTCATGTTGAGCCGTTGGAACAACATAAGCGCAAGCTACACTCAAGACAACCATAGCAATAGCCAATCCCCAAGTTGTCTTTTCTACAACATCAGTAGTCTTCCTAACGCCCATAATGGAGTTAGAAGATGAGAAATTAGAAGCTAAACCGCCTCCTTTTGATTCTTGGATCAGCACGATTCCTATCATCAACAATGATGCAAGAACGATAAATCCAATCAATAATGTGTACATCATTTCTGCTTATTTATTTTATTATTTAATATTAATTTCTCTAAAAAACGTAATTGGTCTGCAAAATAACTATTTTTTTTTGGATAATTCAAATTTAATCGTTTAATAATTTCGATTGCTTGCTCATATCTGCCTTGTTTAATGTATATTTTGGCCAATGTTTCCGTAAAATATCCTTCATCAGATGCCTCTTCCTGATTTTCATCTTCAAGGTCAGGATGGAATTCAACCGTATCGTTGAATTGAATTCTGCCGTCTCCGTTTTTCTCGATAAAGCTATCTATCAAGTTCTGGCCTTTCAAGTGAGGAGCCTGTTCTGTTTTCAAATGCTCGTCTTCACTCTCTATCTCAAGCAGATAAGACACGTAGTCAACTGCAGCATCGGCTGGGGTCGGTTTACGTTTATGCCCTGCTTCTTCACCCTCTTGAGGGATTGTTTCCAAGAAATTATCGATGAGTGAGATCGTACGGCTCTCGCCCTTCTCGACGGATTGAGACTGAGCATCCTCCTTTGTGACTCGTTTCCATTGGTAATGAGCAGCCTCGACCAAATTGAACAGCACCCTTCGATCCGAGATATAGACCGATGCACGCCTTAACTCCTCATCGAAAGTGGGGTCATGAAGCAGATACAGATTTTGCAACATCAGCAGTCTTGCCGTTTGATAATACGGATATAGGGCAAGAAGACTTCTCAAATCGTAGAGCGTCTCCTTATCCATTGATTCTGGATGTTGTATTAATCTGGTTAATTCCATGTTGGTGGTTGCTGCGAATTACCAATTAGCTACGGCAGCATTGAAGATTTGGTCTGCTAGATCTTTCACCATTTGAGACACCAAGTCTTCCTGAACGGCACTTAGATTTTGGGTTGTTTCATATGTTTTGGAAGACGAAAATTGCTTTTCAAAGTCTTCATTGTGGTTGGCATTGTTTGTAAATCGAACGTTGACCGTCATGGTCAGCTCTGTCTGTGCCGATTGACCTTGGCTGGATACCGACTTGTTACGTTGTGTATACTGCAATATTTCACCTTCTATCTTCATATCACCATTCCGCTTCACTTGAATCAGTTTAGTGTGATTGGCAAATACATCCTTCAATTCGTTGTTGAACATCGGCCCCATGGGTCCCCAAACAAAACTACTTCGAATAGGAAAATCCTCAATTTGTATGGTCTTTGTCTTGGTATAATCAATGACACCTCCGTTAAACTTATAGCTTACAGAACATCCAACCAATATAGATGCCAAAACCAAGCATGAAACTAACAAACGTAAAACATGCTTTTGCCTGAATGCTCTACGATCATTATTTATCAAGTCCATATTGTTTGATTCTTCTATATAGCGTTCGATCAGAGATACCTAATTCTTGTGCCGCCTTTTTTCGGTTTCCTCCATTCCGGTCCAATGCTTTTTCTACCATTTGCCGCCCGATATCGTTCAGATTCAAGCTCTCGGATTCAGACAATTCTTCAGCCACTGCGTCTTCTTGTATAACGACATTTTGTGCAGGAACAGTCTTTGTTGGCACACTATTAGAGTTCGTAACGGTCGGAAAAGCATGAGTTGTTGCAGCGATAGCCTGCAGTTGTCCTTGATAAGCAGACCCGCCCATCAAACTCTGTGCATCGTCCAATTGCTGACGCAGACTGGTTACATCACGGCGCAAGTCGCTTATATTTCCACGGAGTTCATACAATATCTTATATAGGAGGTCTCTTTCGCTTTCATAATTATGTCCCCCTTTCGAACCAATCGGTGCCAATTGCATGCTCTGAGGGTCACGAGGGATAAACTGTTGCAGCATCTCAGCATTGATCATACGATCCTGTACCAGTACAGACATCTGCTCGGTGATATTCTTCAGTTGCCTAACATTGCCAGGCCACTTATAATTCAGCATCAACAGCTGGGCATCTTCTGTCAAAGATATCTTTGGAAGATGGTATTTTTCTGCCATCTGCATCGAGAAGAGCCGGAACAGCAACAGGATATCCTCTCCACGGTCTCTCAATGGAGGCATCTGGATTGGTATTGTGTTGAGCCGATAATAAAGATCTTCTCTGAAACGACCTTCGCTGACAGCCTTCGACATATTGATATTGGTCGCAGCCACAATGCGAACATCGGTCTTCATCACCGTTTGTCCACCAACCCGGATATACTCGCCGGTTTCTAATACACGGAGCAGTCTGGCCTGAGTAGCCAAAGGCAACTCACCCACTTCATCCAAGAAGATAGTGCCCTTGTTGGTGATACCAAAATAGCCTTCGCTTTCGCCAATGGCTCCGGTAAACGACCCTTTCTCATGACCGAACAATTCGCTGTCGATGGTTCCTTCTGGTATAGAACCGCAGTTGATTGCAAAATATCTCTCCCGCTTCCGTGGAGAATGATCGTGAATGATATGCGGTAAGATTTCCTTTCCCACTCCACTTTCACCAACAATCAGCACAGACAAATCAGTAGATGCAACTTGTAAAGCCACATCCAACGCTCTGTTTAATCCATCGCAGTTACCAACAATGTTGTAACGCTGCTTAATTTTCTGCAGTTCTGAGGTATTCATTAGTTGACAAAATTACACAATTTATTCTATATCTCTGCAAATTTGGCAGAGATTTTACGCTTTTTTAGAATGTGGTTTTAACCATTGCTGAAAACATTCTTCGAAAAAAGAAGTGTTATTTTCTTTCTTTTTGGCGGCGATGAAACTTGATCATCAGCAGACCGATGCCTGTCCAAATCAATTCCCTTAGTCGAACCAGCAAAGCAACGAATATTCCTGAACTGGCCGACATACCCAATTGCGTTATCGACATCAAGAAACCTCCTTCACGTCCTCCCAACTGAAGTGGGATAAAGAATAACAGATTAGCAAACAATGTTGTAAAAGCGATCGTGAACAAACAGAACAAATAGCTGACATGATTAGTCAATACCAGCAAAGCGAACATCACTTCGAAGGCAGATATAAACCGGCAAGTGACTTCCAACAGTACGGCTGCAACAAATGTGGACTTGCTTTGGCGATGTAGGGCGGCAATCTGTCTGTCGATGGTATCCAATTGTTCCTTGTGTTTTTCAACAAAGGGCATTGACCACTTTCTAATATAAGGAAAATGTCTGAGGACATTCAGCATACGAACGGCCAATCCTTTACGATAACCATTCAAAAAAAACCAGATTCCCAGTACGCAAAACAAACCTGCTGCTCCCAGCAGCAATCTAAGAAACAGCGTTACTGGTTGAGTAATCAGAAACAAAATGATGCAGATTCCCCAAAAACAGAAATGACAAAAGATATGAGTCATCACATATAAGATGACAGACGACGATGCCCTCTCGGTCCCAATTTTCGGAGCCAACTCCATGATACGATAAGGTTCACCGCCCATTAACCCTCCGGGTGTGGCATAATTCAAGGCAAAGCCCGATACAGATACTTTATAAAGCCACCAAAAACTGATTCGTGAAGAAGATGAAGAGGTTGAAGAGGTTACAAAATGACTGGTCATTCTTGCCCCATCTTCATTTGGAACTCGTTGAACGCTCCTGATAATCAACATCCATGAAGCCGTATTGAAGAGATATAAGAAAGCCCAAAGTATGACAATAGCCAAGAACCAATAACCAGCATGACGCAACCCATCCCACGCTTCTGTGAAATCAAGTTGAGTCACCATAATAGCCAAAACGACTAATCCGAAGATAAAAAATGCGTTTTGATATTTATCTCTTTGCTTATTGTTCGGCTTCTCCGGGGCGTTCAACCCTGGTAGGACGTTTGGGTCCGTTGTAACGGCTTCGTTCTCTTTCCTCATGACGTTCATGATATAGTTTTGGCAAAGGGTTCACTACAGAAGAGTCAAAACTGATTCGATTGCGATAAATATCAATCGCCAAGTAAACAGCTTGTCTAAACGCCGTTTCATCGGCAACGCCACGTCCGGCATCTTCAAAATGAGGACCACTACAAGGCATGGTACATATCAAAGGCAGATTGGCAATCAGACACACACCCTCATGTAACGACAATGTCTTGAAGGGCAGAATGCCTTGATCGTAATACATCGCCAAAATACCATCGAAGACATCATACATCCCTGTACCGTAGAAGGTCTCTGCAGGATACGGACCAAAGGCACTCATGCCGGCATCTGTCAACCGGGCAACAGCGGGCTCAATAACCGTCTGTTCTTCTTCTCTGTCACCTTTTGGATTCATGGACAGCACTGCAATACGCGGGTTGCCTATCATGAAATCACGTTTCAAAGTACGATACAGCATGGCTGCCTTATTAATAATGTTAACCTCGGTTACCTGATCTATTTCCTCTTTCAAAGAAAGGTCATCAGCAATCAAGCTAACATGCATGAAATCATTGAGATACATATACATGCTTTCTTCTTTTGTTCCCAAACAAGTTTGCAGGTATTTGCGCAGACTATCAAATTCGATGTTGTTTACTTTGATGCAACTGGGACAGATCGGTGCTGAAACCAGCACATCGTAAAGCCCATCACGGTAGTCGGTCATCGCTCTGTCGAGGGCACGAATCGCTGCATGGCTCGACTCTTCGGTAACGACACCCAACTCCACTTTGACATCATCATCGAAACAAGCAACCAAGTTCACACGACCATCCAGTGCCTCGTCGGCAGAAGTAATGATGCTAAAATGCGCTTGCATGTCCAATGCATTACGATGATAAGCGGCTATCTTCGGCGATCCATAGATGATAGGTGTACACAATTCCAGCATCTCAGGAGCTGAAAAGGTTTTAAAGATCAGTTCATATCCAATACCGTTGGTATCACCTTGGGTGATAGCCACACGAATTTTTTGATTATTCATCTCGTTAGTGTTTTTATTTTGAACGCCGATCCATCAACTAACCATTCCAAGAATTTCTATATCTGTTACGCTACGCGTTTTCAATGGTTCGCAAATTGGCATTTTTATCTTCATCAAGTTACGTTTTTCACCAAGGGAGTGCCTACAGCAGAACCCTCATTTACGAGTAAAAGCGATTTCGAACAGACTGATGCCATGCGCAGCAATGCGCAGACTGAAGTCCACATTCAGTTACTTTTTCTCACTTTTCTGTTTCTTGGCGGTACTCAATAGCCCGCATGCAGCATAGATATCTTGTCCTCTACTGGCACGAATCGTGGTAAACACGCCATGAGTCGTCAAGTCGTTACGCAACTTTTCCATCCGTTCATCACTTACACCCTTCAGTGAAACATTGGGGATTTGGTGAAAACGTATCAAGTTGATACGGCATTCCAGTCCATGCAGCAGTTCTACTATCTTCTTGACATGTTTGGGTGTGTCATTCACACCGTCAAAAACAATGTATTCGAACGACAATCTACGCTGGTGCGAAAAGTCATAATCCTTCAGCAGTTCCACCGTTTCTTCTATCGGCATGGCCTTTTCGGCTGGCATCAGCTCTAAACGCTGTTCATGAAACGGCGTGTGCATGCTGATAGCCACCTGACAATGGCTTTCTTCCAAAAACCGTTTCAGTTTGTTTTTGACGCCCACACTACTCACCGTAATGCGTTTCGGGCTCCATGCAAAGCCATCTTCTGCAGTCATGATATCGGTTGCACGAAGCACATTGTCCAGATTGTCCATCGGCTCTCCTTGTCCCATGAACACGATATTGGTCAGTTTTTCACGTTCAGGCAGTGAGTAAATCTGATTCAAAATATCGGTATAACTCAGTTGACCTTCAAATCCCTGCTTTCCTGTCTGGCAGAACACGCAATTCATCTTGCAGCCCACCTGACTCGACACACAAAGGGTAGCCCGGTCTTCATCGGGGATATACACTGTTTCTACAAACTTTCCACCCGACGTAGGAAACAGATATTTCACAGTTCCGTCTTGTGAACGCTGTTCATCGATCGGAGGACGGCAGCCTATTTCATATTCTATCGCTAATCGTTCGCGATTGGCTTTCGATAGGTTTGTCATCTCTTCAATGCTTGTCACATGATTCCGATAGAGCCATTGTGAGATTTGTCCACCTGTAAAGGCGGGCATACCCAAACCTTTTGCTACGTCCTTGAGTTCAGCCAAGGTCATCCCCAGCAATTTCTTCTTTACTATTTCCATTCGATAAACTTTGTCATCAATTTGCAAAGATAATGAAAAAAGAACAATATCCAACGATTAATCATTCCGATTTTACCGATAATCAAGACATTACCCAGATACGCACATCCCCAATCCAGAAAACTCGTGATGCAAATCCGTACATCTCTAAAAATGATTCTTCTTTCATTCCCCAACCACTGTCCACACCTCGCAAGGCAAACCCATGCAAATTGTTCATCGAAATGGCCCATATTGAGGTTCAATAGCAACGACATTGTAGGACAATCTTCATGGGTTCGCTACGTAAGGCGAATATAGCAAGAAATTATCAGGATAACATGCGCTGCATTTTCGTTAACTTTGATTATCTTTGCAGTGAAAGATACAGTGAAAAATGTAGTATGGCACAAGAGGTTCCTCCTCAGCGCGGTTCCCCTTCTCAACCGATACGATACACTCTGTGTTACAATCATAATCAATGACAGATAAGTTCTTCATGGATGTGCCTAGAGATGATTTCAAACGAGACAAGGGCTCACCAGCTGATGGTGCAGAGCAACTTATTGGTGATGCGTTGAACTGTTTCAGAGACATGCAGTTGAACGAATGGCCAGAGGTGAGGCTACGCTATGAGGCATTGCAGCAAGTCAAGACAAAGACGCTGTCTATCGGTCATTTTCAGGCTATCGTGCAGTACAACCCTGCACGAATGGTGTCCACGGGTGCACAGATAGACCCGGAGCATCTACGCCAACGGCCGTGTTTTTTGTGCAAGGGCAACCGACCAAAAGAGCAAAACGCGCTCAATACGGATTCTGATTTTGAAATGATGGTGAATCCCTATCCCATTCTTCCGATCCATTTCACCATTCCGCTGTGCGAACACAAGCCCCAGCTGATCAGTCCCTATTATGGCGAGATACATCGGTTACTGGAACGTTTCCCTAAGTTGACGGTCTTTTATAACGGCCCCTTGAGCGGTGCTTCTGCACCCGACCACATGCATTTTCAAGCCGTAGAAGGCGACGCCCTGCCACTAAGGATATACCTTTTACAGCATCCCGAAGCCATCCAATGTGTGGTCTCAGGGCCAGAAGAGTCTTCTCTGAACATCATCAACGGTCTGCCCTTCCATGCTTTTGTCATTATGAACCATCTCGGTGATGCCGAAGAGCAATTGTTTAGACGACTCATACACTCCTTGCCACAAAGAGCCGGCCAAATAGAACCCATGATGAACATATTGGGTTGGCAGCAGCGTGACGAATGTTACACAGTGGTGATTCCCAGAAAGAAACTTCGTCCGGATTGCTATTTTGCAGGCGAAGAAACCAAAATGGTCATCAGTCCAGGCACATTGGATATGGCCGGACTGGTTATTACACCGCGTGAGGAAGATTTTAACAGGCTCTCTGTCGAACAACTTAAAAATATTTACGAAGAAATGACGATTACGAACCAAGATATGAAACAAACGATTAATCAACTCACCGACACATCAGACACCCAGTCAGCGGTTTCCGGTTTAGAAAAACGTTCAACCGAACCCACTGTAACGGTGGGCATTGTCAGTGCAAATGAAATCCATTTCACCCTCAACCAGCCCTATCAAGCAAACCACCAAACTGTAAGCGGAGCACAAACGGTCAAGATGATTGATGGAAAAATATCATGGCAAGGTACAACCTATCACCAGCTCGAATTTGTACCCATACAAGACGAGGATTCTTTCGCTATCAACGATGTCACCATTGGCGTTGACTTTCACTGGGAAAGAAAAGAGACACAGACTTTTTTAGGTACGCTGCGCCTGGTGGTCGACGGCAACAGGATATGCGCCATGAACAACCTTACGGTAGAAAAATATCTGGAAAGCGTTATCTCTAGTGAGATGAAAGCTACCTCTTCCCTGCAACTGCTCAAGGCTCATGCCGTGATTTCGAGAAGTTGGTTGCTTGCTCAAATTACCAAGCGTAAATCTTTGGCAGAAAATCAGCATGTCACGCCATCGTTCGTTCAGACAGCCGATGAGTTCATCAAATGGTATGACCGAGAAGACCATACCCTGTTTGACGTATGTGCCGACGACCACTGTCAACGCTATCAGGGTATCACAAAAGAAACCAGTCCTTTTGTGCAGAAGGCTGTTCACGAAACCCACGGACAGATATTAATGTATGGACATGAAATTTGTGATGCCCGTTTCAGTAAAAGCTGTGGTGGCATCACAGAGGAATTTGAATATTGTTGGGAAGACGATCATAAACCATATCTGAAGGCTCTTCGTGATCTGAAGCAACCCTTTGGAGAAGAACTTCCGATAACCGATCTTACCGTAGAGGAAAACGCAGAGAAGTGGATTCGAACAGCACCAGATGCCTTCTGTAATACCCAAGACAAAAAGATTTTGTCACAAGTATTGAACGACTATGACCAGGAAACTACCGATTTTTACCGATGGAAGGTTGCCTACACTCAGGACGAACTGAGAAAGCTGATAGAGAAAAAGCTAAAGCAAGACTTTGGACAGATTCTTGACATGGTCCCTATCGAGCGTGGCAAGAGCGGACGATTGACCAAGCTGAAGATTGTGGGCACCCAAAAAAGTCTGACCATCGGGAAAGAATTGGAGATAAGAAAAACTCTCAGCGAGAGTCATTTATACAGTTCGGCCTTTGTCGTTGACAAGGAAGATATCCTGGATGGCATCCCCCAAAAGTTCATTTTGGTCGGTGCCGGGTGGGGACATGGCGTTGGACTATGTCAAATAGGTGCTGCAGTGATGGGTGAAAAAGGCTATCCCTATAATGAGATACTTTCCCATTATTATCCGGGAGCCACCATCGAAGAAATATACTAACATTAACGGACGACATGCAGTCATGATTGATACGACCGGAAACATGCTACAGGAGAACCCGTTGGTAACCACCGACGTTCCGTCATCAGCTTTGGCTATTCAGTCAGAGAGGATGTCAGGTGACCGGCAGCCAGGTCAGCCATCCCTTCATCAACCGCAAACTCCGAAAAATCTGCAAGGACGAGCAGCGAATCCTGCCTTTCCACAACGTACTTACAAATCCCCCTGGCGTTGGATATCTGTCTTATTTCTGACCAAAGGTGTCATTTCGGCCGTAATGATGTATGCCGCCTTGGTTCTGTTTAAACGGATGGGTGTAAACAATTCCAGTATTACTTTCTTTACAGCCTGGTTGATGTTGCCATTGGTGCTGCGCCCCATCCTAACGATTTTCGTTCAGCCCGGTCGCAGGAACAAGACAGTAATTTTGCTCTCCGAAATACTGGCAGCTTTATCTGTGGCAGGTGTTGCCTATTCGTTAGAGGGCGAGTCGTGGCTAGAAGGTGCATTGTTCTTTTTCTGGAGTATCTCCATTATCGATATCTTCAATGATATTGCCACCGACAAATATTGCGTCAAGACAGTGGCGTATCAATATAAAGCATCGGTACGAACCTACAAATTGTTATTTTACCGATTAGCCATGCTTGTGGTATTGGGCATATTGATGATGATAGGAGGCAATCTGGAGGTCATTACCAGAAGCGTGAGCAGCTCATGGAGTATCACTTTCTATCTTGCCAGCGGAATAATCTTACTACTGGTATTGGTTCAAGCAATATTATTGCCAAGGTTCCGTTCGACCAATCGTGAGCGCAAGGTTCCGATGGCAGATATGTTCTATGCCTTTCTCAATACCAATGCCGACTTGATTCGAACACCACGCTCGTGGCCAGGGGGATTGTTCTTGGCGTTATTCTTGGTGCCTTTGGCATTACTATCACGTATATCGATTTTATTTTTCCTTGATTTGGGCAGCAGTGGCGGGTTAAGTTTGTCGCCACAGGAACTGGGATTGACGCAGGGTACCATCGGAGTCTTTGGAACGATAGCAGGTTTTGTGGCTGGCGAAAAGCTGATTCGCCGATTTGGACAGAAAAAAATGTTGCTGTTTATGGCAGCAGCCAGCACGATCCCTGGCCTCATCTATATTCATCTAAGCTATGCTTTACCCGATAATTTGTCCTGGATTTCCCTTTGTTCGTTCGTTCAACAGGTAGCCTTTGGTTTCAGTTTCTGCGGCTATTATCACTTCATGATATATTATTGCGAGGTAAAACAATTTTCAACCTACTCGCTTTGTAAAGGTCTTACGGCTTTAGCCATCATGATTCCGGTCATGGTATCGGGATCGATACAACAAACAATGGGCTACCGGATGTTCTTTATCTTTGTAACCATCAGCAGTTTGATTACGATGATTGTTTCGCTGATAGTGATGGCTGATCACGATCTGGGGATGAAAAAGAGGAGTTTTGTCGACA
>CALNBT010000197.1 GCA_937874345.1 uncultured Prevotella sp. | reverse complement strand
GAAGTAACACGATGGGGGACAATAGATGGCATATCTTCATCAGTTGGTAACATCCATGCTCCCGACCCGTTTGCAATGTAGCCATCGCTCAATAAAACGACGGGAGTCATGTATTCCAAAGCTATCTTACATGCCTGATAAGCAGATTCAAAACAGCCTGTAGGACTCGTTGGTGCGATGACCGGCATCGGTGATTCGCCATTGCGACCATACAGTACCTGGAGCAAATCGCTCTGTTCTGTTTTTGTAGGCAATCCTGTCGATGGACCACCACGCTGAACATCAATTACCACCAAAGGAAGTTCAACCATGACAGCCAAATTCATTGCTTCAGATTTCAGGCAAATGCCCGGACCTGAAGTGGATGTAATACCCAGTCCACCTGCAAAAGATGCGCCAATGGCTGTTGAACAGCCGGCAATCTCATCTTCGCATTGCATGGTTATGATACCCATCGATTTATGTTTAGCTAATTCGTGAAGAATGTCTGATGCCGGAGTGATGGGATATGAGCCTAAAAAAAGTTTTACACCAGCCTTCTCTGTTGCAGCCATCAAGCCGTAAGCCAGTGCTTTGTTACCTGAAATATCCATATACCGGCCTGGCATCTTGTGATGGGATTCTATACGATAAGTAACGGGAACGCTGGTTTGGGTGTTGATGCCATAGTGATAACCGGCCTCAAATACTTTGATATTGGCTTGTGCTACCTCTTGTTTCTTCTTGAATTTCTTCTTCAAATACGACTCAACCAATGAAATATCTCTATTGAACAACCAACAGACCATGCCCAATGCAAACATGTTGCGGCACTTCAAAATGTCTTTATTGTCCAAGCCAGAAGACCTCAGACTAGTCTTGACCATTGTCGAGATGGGACAGGCAACAACGCGGTCGGGGTCAATCCTCATTTCCTCCAGGTAATCATCTGTTTCAAAATTGGCCTTTCTTAAGTCTTGTGGGGTAAAATTGTCTGTATCAATGATGATGATAGCTGTTGGCCTGGCATACGAATATTGGGTTTTCAGGGCTGCCGCATTCATGGCAACCAACACGTCGCATTGATCGCCTGGTGTGAAAACTTGTGTATCGCTGATGTGAACTTGGTAGCCACTAACACCTGTCAGTGAGCCTTGAGGTGCCCTGATATCTGCTGGAAAGTCTGGAAATGTAGAAACATCATTACCAACTGTCGCAGAAACTGTAGAGAGAATGTTACCAGCTAGTTGCATTCCATCTCCGGAATCTCCGGAAAATCGAATGACAACATCTTCGAGTTCTTGAACTCGTAAACCTTCTGCCATAATGTTTTTTCAATTAGATAAAATTGAATGCAAAGGTGATAAATATTCCCGATAATACAAAATAAAAGGTTGGTTTTTCAATCAGGCGTTTCAAAAATGGAGTTAATCTTTTGATTACATTTACCTGACTGTCCAGATCAACGACTTCAAATCTTTTACATCCGAACTATTTCCGTAATTTATCTGATATTTCCCCGGGACCAACCGAATTGTATTCGTTTGCTCATCGAATCGTTCAAACAGTTCATTTGACATGTCAAATAGAACGGTGTGTTTTTCACCTGCCTGCAGACCAATGCGTTTGAATCCGCGCAATGACTTGATAGGTCCGTTTGGGTCATCCAATGCCCTGACATAAACCTGCACTACTTCTTCCCCAAAGCGATTTCCTGTATTCTGAATCTTAACCTGCAGCTTATTATCTTTTACTTTTGCCTTACCAAAGCGAAAGGAAGTATAGCTTAAGCCATAGCCAAATGGAAAAAGCGGTTTGTCTTTCATATAACGGTAGGTACGGTTGCTCATTCGGTAATCTTGGTAATCAGGCAACTGTGAAACGTTTCGATAAAACGTAACAGGCAACTTTCCTGCAGGATTAAAATCACCAAAGAGTACATCCGCAACGGCCGTTCCACCTTGTTCGCCAGGATACCAAGCTTGCAGGATGGCTTGTGTGTGCGCAACTTCGGGAACCAATCCTACCGCACTACCACTGCAATTGACAAGAATAACTTTTTTTCCTGCTTTAAAAAGCGCATCGATCAATTCCCGTTGAACGGCTGGCAGTTCAATATCTTCGCGGTCACCGCCTTTGAAACCTGCAACATGTACAGGCATTTCTTCACCTTCCAACTTTGGTGAAATACCGCCAACAAAGATGATCGTCTGTATATCTCCTGTTTGTTGAACCAATTCTTCTGCTGTCCGGACTTGATCATTTTGCTTATTATTTTCCACAAGACCGCATCCTTCAATGTATTTCACATGGTCGGCGCCAATCTTTTGCCTGATGCCATCCAGTATTGTAACCGTATGTCGGGGTGTACCATTGTAGTTACCCCACATCATGATCGAATCGTTGGCGTTTGGTCCCATCACAAC
>CALNBT010000196.1 GCA_937874345.1 uncultured Prevotella sp. | reverse complement strand
TAAAGAACGCTTATTTCTAAAAGATTATACCGCAAAGCGTAAAACAAAACTTGGCGCAAAGGAAATCTTAAAACGAAAATCTAATAACAAAAAAAATGAGTTCGATTAATATCAAGCTCATTCCCTATAAAGCATATAATGATTATTTTAATATATGCCAACCACAACTTCCATAAAATGGAAAGTTACCCCTACTATGCGATTACGCCAATGTAAAGAGATTTTCTTCTACCTTGATTTTTCCTTCTTTCAGAAGCCATCCAATTCCTAGAAGAACCTCATCAGAACTGATCTTGGCAGCTTTTGAAATCTCAGCAACTTTTAAATCTTTGTTTGCAGCAGCTAATGCCTGATAAACGTCTCCTGCGCGGAAACCAACGCTTTCTGCATTAATCACTAAATCAACCTTCTTTACAGATGCTTTTTTAGTAGCAGTAGTTTTCTTTGCTGCTTCTGCAACGGTTACAGTCTTTTTTTCTGTCATAACTCTATATAATAATTAATTATCCTTAAAAAGCTAATAAAGCCTTATAAAAATCTTTGACGCAAAGTTAATATTTTTATTTTTAAAAATTGATAATTATTACAAAATAAAACTCGTTTGTGGAACCAAAACGAAGATTATCGTTATTTATTGATTTGCATCAAGTTAAGGTGTAACTCATCCAACTGTTTTTGATCAATAAACGATGGCGCATCCAACATTACGTCACGACCACTATTGTTTTTCGGGAATGCAATACAGTCTCGGATACTATCGAGTCCGGCCATAATACTAACGAACCGATCAAGACCAAAAGCTAATCCGGCATGAGGAGGTGCTCCATATTTGAATGCATTGATTAGGAAGCCAAATTGGGCCATTGCTCTTTCCGGAGTAAAGCCCAATATTTCGAACATTCTCTCTTGCAAGAGTCCGTCGTGGATACGCAAACTTCCACCGCCTACTTCAATACCATTACAAACAAAATCATAAGCTTTTGCTCTAACTTTCTCGGGAGATCTCTCCAATAATGGAATATCGTCAGGATTAGGCATGGTAAACGGATGGTGCGTGGCCATCAACCGTTGTTCTTCATCACTCCACTCGAACAATGGAAAATCGATAATCCATAGACATTCAAACTTATTCTTGTCTCGCAATCCCAGTCTTTCGGCCATTTCCAAGCGCAAGGAACAAAGTTGGATTCGGGTTTTATTGATATTGTCCCCACTAAGGATCAAGACCAAATCGCCATCCTTGGCATCCATTTGTTGCTTTATTTGCATCAACTGATCTTGAGAATAGAATTTATCGATTGAGCTCTTCACTGTTCCATCAGCCTCATACTTGATGTAGACCAATCCTTTTGCTCCAATTTGCGGGCGTTTTACGAAATCTGACAGTTCGTTCAATTGCTTTCTGCTATAGTTTGCACAACCCGGTACACAGATTCCGCCAATATAGTTTGCTTCGTTAAATACACTGAAATCTGCAATTCCTTTCAAGGTGCCCATCAATTCAACAAATTCCATTCCGAAACGCAAATCGGGCTTGTCACTTCCAAACCGCCTCATGGCTTCTTGCCAGGTCATTTGCTGTAGTTTAGCAGGCAACTCCACACCACGAACTTTCTTAAACAAGTGACGACACATCTCTTCAAACAAGTTGATTACGTCGTCTTGGTCAACAAAACTCATCTCGCAGTCAATCTGAGTGAACTCTGGTTGACGGTCTGCTCTCAAGTCCTCGTCACGAAAACACTTGGCTATTTGAAAATAGCGATCAAAGCCACTGATCATCAGTAACTGCTTTAATGTCTGAGGACTTTGCGGCAAAGCATAGAATTGACCGGGATTCATACGGGAAGGGACGACAAAATCTCTAGCGCCTTCAGGTGTAGAACCAATCAAGATCGGTGTCTCTACTTCAATAAAGTTTTGACTGTCAAGGAAATTTCGGATTAAGATGGTCATTCGGTGACGCAACTCAAGGTTCTTCCTGACAGTAGAACGCCTGAGATCCAGATATCTGTATTTCATTCTCAGATCATCCCCACCGTCGGTTTCATCTTCAATCTTGAAAGGCGGAGTCAAACTTTCGCTTAAAATATTCAGTGTTTCAACCAATATTTCTATATCGCCTGTTGACAGATTGTCGTTTTTGCTCTGACGTTCACTAACCTTACCATGTACTTGAATACAATATTCACGCCCAAGTTTGTTGGCACAATCACACAGTTGGTCGTCTAATGCTTCATTAAAAACAAGTTGTGTCATTCCATAACGATCGCGAATATCTACAAAGGTCATTCCGCCCATCTTTCTGATTCGTTGAACCCAACCAGCCAACGTAACTTCTTTTCCAGCATCAGAGAGTCTCAACTCTCCACATGTATTTGTTCTATACATCGTATGAAATATTTAACTTAAATCTATTTTAGTTGCAAATATATATAAATTTGATGAAACGAACAAAGACTACCATGGAAAATCATTCCCACAATATCTTTCAATGATGAATCGTTAGCGGCTACCTGTCACGAAAAATAACCCTTCTACCGTATTTGTTTCACCATAAAATCTTCCATGACGGTAGGGAATCTATAATAAATCTTAAATAGTATGCCATTATAGAATAATTCTTTATATATTTGCACAAAATGACATAAGAGAAAGGGAAAAATAATGAAAAAGATTCTCATGTTTACCATGTTGCTGTTCGCATGCTTTTCTGTAGCAAGTGCACAACAGCAAGCACAGATAAAATTTGATAAGGTAGATTACGACTTTGGTACTTTTAGTGAAAGTAACCCAGAACAAAAATGTGTATTCACATTTACAAATATCGGGAACGCTCCACTAATTATTAATCAAGCTGTCGCAAGTTGCGGATGCACTATTCCATCTTATACAAAGGCGCCCATTTTGCCTGGGAAGAAAGGGCAGATTGAAGT
>CALNBT010000195.1 GCA_937874345.1 uncultured Prevotella sp. | reverse complement strand
CACGAAGATTCGTGCCACCCATATCGATTGCGATTTGCGATGCCATTATTCGTTTTTTCGTTTTGTGATTGTTTGGAACAAAGGTCTGTTATTAAATGTTTACTGAACCAACCCCTACTTCTTTTTCCTCTTTTTGATTTCCCCAAAGCAGAACGACCTTGAAGGGTACATTTGTCTTGATTGTCACCTTCGGTTTCTCTGAGATATTGTTTCGTTTAGCAACCTTAAATGATACTAAGCCATTTTCACCATAGGGATATTTGTCCAATCCATAGGCATCGAGCAGGTTAATGTCGAGGGTAATTGTATTTGTTTCGTGGTTTGCACGAATGCCGAAGATGTATTCAATTAGCTCGGCAATAGGGGGAAGCCCCGTCCATCCAACAAAGTCTTTGCGTGCCATAAAGCCGGGTTCGGCATTTTCTGGGGCGTAATATTCGAAGAAGGTTCCTGTTTTCTTGTATACTTCCAGTACGTTCTTGTAATGGTTCATGGTGATGTCCCATGCCAGTTGGCGATAACCTTTGTCGACTAATCCAGAAATAACCATGTAGTTGGTGCTTGGCCATACACCACCTACCCAGTAACGGCCATTGGCTTTGTATCCCGGATTACTGTATGATAGTGACGGAATGCGGTGGAAGCGGTTGAACTTCGTCGTGTCTGAGAGGTGAGAAACCAGCTTATCCAAGCGGTCTTTCGGCAAAACATCTGTCTGCAGTGCCCAGTAAGCATAGATTCCCTGTGTAGTACTCAGACTGTTATCGCTGTACTGGTCGTACAGAAATCCGTCTTTTTCGCTCCACATGTTGTCGTTGATATATTTGGTCAGGTTCTTGATATCATCTTCAAAAGTCTCAATCTCTTGCCAACGTTCTAGATAAAATCCCATTTTCAGAAGGATGTTGGCCACCATGATCTGCTGTAGACAGGCATCTAACCAAATCATATGTCCGTTACTATAAATGGTATTGTACTTTTCTTGTACGCGAGGCATGTTGTCCATACCAGTTCCCCAACCGCTGCTCCAGTACGTACCGTTGCGCCAGGTGTGGTTCAGTTTCAACCATTTGTAATAAGCAGCTAAGACTGGAAACACCTTGTTCAGTCGATTATCATCGCCAAACTGTGTGTAATACAACCATTCTGACCAAGGAAGAAGGTTAGGACCTGTGCTGGTGGGATCGTAACGTTCGAAACAGTCGCTGCCATCCGCACGAATTTCTCTGCAAATAAATCCGTCGGGATGCTGCTTTGCGTAAAAATTATCGAGCGTTTTCTGAAATGGGAAGAAGTTTTTGCCGTACCGGCAGAACATGGTGATGAACGCATCGTCCCACATAAAGATGTTACCATTATAGGCCGGAGCAATGTAACTGGTCACAAATCCAGAGTCATCTAAAGGCTGACAGATATTTTTGACCCCTATTTCCCAGGCCTTCCAATACATTTCTATCTCTTTGTTATGCCCCTCCCAATAGGGCGAAGGCAATACTTTCTTGGCTTGTTCAAATGTCCCGGGTTTGGTCTTCTCTACTTTTGCGGTTCTGAAAGAATTTTCAGCAACCAGCGTTTCCATGACATAGGTGTTTTTATAGGGAAGCTTATAGAGTGGAGAACCCGAAGGAATCAAGTTTTGCGCCGTTCCGGTCAATGAAAAAAGGCTGCAAGATAGCAGCAGACTTTTGAAATATTTAGTCATCATATTATTTAAGGATCAGTATGAAAAAGTAAAGGTAATTACATTTTCAGGAGTTTCTTGATTTTCCAGAATATATCAGTGTTGTCCAGAAATCCGGTAAATTGTTCAGAACCCGGTCCGAATGCATATATGGGAACCATGACTCCGGTGTGTTCTGTGCTGGCAAATTTAGCTTCGATACGACCTGTATTGATGTCGCCTCCATGCAAGGTCAAGCCACCCGTCTCATGATCGGCAGTTACGATTACCAGTGTTTGTCCATCTTTCGCTGCCCATTTCATCACTTCTCCAACGGTACGGTCGAAATCGTGCAGCTCTTTCATCAACAGGTCCAATTCGTTTGAATGACCATAATCGTCGAGCTGTGAACCTTCAACCATCATGAAAAATCCTTTTTTGTTCTGGTTCATCAAATTGATTCCTTTCATAGATGCACGGGCAAGCAGGTCGCCGCGTTCATCCGGTAATGGGGTATCAACAGCGTAAGGAACGCAAAAGACTTTGCTATTTTTCCATCCGGCAAGGTCATCCCAGGAAGTTGATATGTGATATCCCTTCGCTTTCAATTCGTTGAATATGTTTCGCCCGTCTTTTCTGTCGGTGAAGTATTGTGCGCCACCGCCAAAAACGTAGTCTACACTTGAGTTAACGTAGTCTGCGACAATCTCTTGTTCCTTGTCACGGTCAATATTGTGGCAACAGAAATCAGCAGGGGTAGCGTCCCATAGACGACATGTCACTGCGATTCCGGCATCTTTGCCCTTGGCTTTCGCAAGATCGATAAGACTCTTCAATGGCTTACCTTGTGGATCAACACCTACAGCATGATAGAGGGTTTTATGACCTGTTGCAAGAGCAGTACCCCCCGCACCCGAATCTGTAATAAGTTTGTTATAGCAGTAAGTTGCAGAAAGCCCTGTGTATTGTGCGTTTTCAAGCCACAAGTGCCCTCGATTGCAAACCCATCCTGAATAAACATCCATTAGTGACATTCCGTCTCCAATCATCAAGATGACGTTCTTGATTTTTTTACCCTTTGGTGCTTGTATTTTTTCTACAACATATGGTTTATCCAAAGTGTAAGTTTGAATGTTCTTGTTTTGTGCCCAGCCAACAATGCTTGAAGCAACCAGCAAGACTGAAAGGCAAAGATTTTTATATTTCATGATTTAATTAATAACCTTTTTGTACAGCTACAAAAATACGAAAAAAATAATAAATATAACTTTATCATCACTCTTTATGCAAGTTTCTGCAATGTAAAGTTATTCAGATAAATATTGTAAAATGGTGGTTTAGGCAATCATTCTGAAGGTTTCTATAAAAGAGTTGAATAATCTCCTGGATATTGTCGATCAATATCGATGATATTGAGCTTCAAACTCCAGGAGATTGTAATTGAATATTATTGGGTTTGGGTGACCCTTGAAACAGTATGGTCTGAAGGATGAAAGTTAATATCCTTTATTTTGTTTCAACAGTCCATTTGATTCTGTGATAACCTGGCTTGGATATGGGAATGCAATGAGATGATCATCATAACTTTTTATACGATCTTGGTAATCAGTATAATCTCCGACAATGAATGTGGATTGAGGATTTGAACGATCGGCATAATGACGCACTTTTGGTTGATGAGTGAGAGCGCTTTCTGTGATATCCTTCAGTTCGGGACAGCTCTTGTGCCAACGTTTCAAATCGTACAAGGCATCGTAATATTCAAAAGCTAACTCACATCTACGCTCATGATAAATATCCATCATTGTTGGCACATGATCAAGCGATGCAATGTTTGAACGGTTGCGAACAAGATTGATATCTTTTGTAGCAGCTGGAGCATTCCCGTTCATGATGTTAGCTTCGGCACGGAAAAGATACATTTCTGCCATGCGAATCAATGGGAACATTACACGCGTAGTGGGCCAGTCGCCGTTAGAGCTTACTTTACCCTTCACAGTACAATCTTTGTCCTCGAAAGCTTGCATGTACTTGTTGCACATAAAGCCAGATTCAACATCTGATGTTGAATAGAAGTTCTTCTTCTCTCCAAAGAACATGAATGGTTGGTTGTATTCTAGAATGTTTCTCTTTAGTCGGGCATTTTCGGGTCCATCCTTGGCCAGTTCTTCGTACAGGTTAAGCGAAGGCTTATTCTGTCCCCAGCCATTATACATCTTCCATCCCTTATTTTCCAAGATAACACCAGGGAATTCAATACCGCCAGGAGTTGCACCACCATATCCTGGTATACCCCAAAGATATTCTTTTCCAAAGAATTTATTGACATCCGAACTAAACAATTCATCGTATGTACTTGCCAATCCACGTCCATAGGTCGTTTCAAGTTCGTCAACCATTTTGATGACATTGTTCCATTGTGATTTGTCCCAACATGCCCAATAAGCATATGTCTTTGCCTTGTACGCTACGCAGGCTGCCTTGTGGGCACGGCCTTTGTTGGCATCATCATATTGGTCGACTGTAGGAAGATTCTTCATTGCATTGTCCATGTCTTCGATAATCATCTTGTAATCGTCCATGACAGTCGGGCTCTGTGGAAGAATTGTGTTTTGGTATCCATTGGGGAAATCTTCATAACGAACGAATGGTACGCCTTGTTCAGCGGTTCCATAGCGGTAAGCAATATAAAAATGGCAGAGACCGCGAACAAAATAAGCTTCACCTAAAGAACGTGTTTCAACTGCTGTCAGTTTAGTTGAGGATTGCTTTTGTAACAGTTTTTCAATAACCCAGTTTGAGCGGGCAATCGTTGCATAGAATTGATCGAAAGTGCTACGGAGCGGACTCTCGTCACCATTGTATTTCAAGGTTGCAAGGGTGTTGTAAGAACGTGTGCGTCCCCAAACAACATCTTGACCTCCGCCTTGTTCCCAAAAGAACTCG
This sequence comes from uncultured Prevotella sp., assembly GCA_937874345.1. Classification (GTDB taxonomy): domain Bacteria; phylum Bacteroidota; class Bacteroidia; order Bacteroidales; family Bacteroidaceae; genus Prevotella. The sequence goes on along the minus strand of CALNBT010000195.1, from coordinate 127 downwards.
CGACCGAAGACATTCTCTTGATGGAGGCGTGCATATAACATGTCGATAATGTCAACGGATTGTTGATCGTTCGTAAAATATGTTTCTGTAGTAGGATTTCCTTCTGGTTGTACGTCTAGGAAATTGC
>CALNBT010000194.1 GCA_937874345.1 uncultured Prevotella sp. | reverse complement strand
AAGCCCTCGAGCTTATACTCTAATTGAAATTGCTGCAAATTATTATAGGGCAAGACTGCCAATGCAAGAGAGAACGAATTTGCATTATTGGGCAATTCTATCCTTTTGGTAAGTGTTATGCTTTGCTTCAGAGGTGAATCTTTTGTTTGAGGGCCAACAGGAGCATTATTCAGGAAGAAATCAGTAGCAACGATGTTAGGCTTTGTATTCACTTCGCGCATCGCTCCCGGCTGAAACGAGACAAAGCCATTCAGACTGCCTAGATAAATTCGCCCATCACTGCTAAGCAATGATGAGTTGTAATTGAAACTGTTGTCTAAAAGTCCATTTGCCACTGTGAATATCTTCGATTCCTGCGTTGACGGGTTATAACATATTAATCCATCGTTCGAAGTAAGCCACAATCGTCCGTTATGATCTTCAAGTATCTGATAGACAACCCTTCTGGGCTGATATTTTGGAATATCCACCTTCTCGAATCTATCGGTACGGGTGTTATATCGGCAAACACCTTTCCCTTCAGTAGAAGCCCATATCTGTCCGTTAGAAGAGTTAAATATGCACAAAACATTATCAGAAGTGATGCGTTGATTCTGAGTGGTATACTTGGTCCATCTATGGTTCGCATCCGACCATTTGTATACTCCTTCACCATCAATAGAAACCCAAAGATTGCCATTTCTATCGTTCATGATGTCGTAAACAATGTTTTGGGGAAGACCACCAACCCGCTTAAAGGTTTTAGAATTGCGGTCGTAGATATATAAACCACTGAGCAGTCCTACATAGATTCTGCCGTTCGCATTGCAAAGTGAAAATACGTTGTTATCGTAAAGACGGGCTGGATGTGTTGTCGTGTTGTATGTTTTCATCAATTTTCCAGTGGCAATGTTGATTACCCGCAAACCATACGCAAATGTGCCTACCCACAACTCATCACCCATCAGGCACATGCCGTGGATGTTCGAGAAATCGTTGCTTATCTGTATATGACTGAACTGATTCGTATGAGGATTATATTTGTTTAGTCCGCCATCTTCTGTTCCAATCCAAATTTGTCCCAAACGGTCTTCCACCATTTCCCTGACATGCCTACCATGCAGCGAGTTAGGAACATCTATCATGGGAATGAATTTATCGAACAGATATGAATAATTAGGCGCATAATAACAGCCTCCAAAATATGAACCCAACCACATGCCCCCATCACGGTCGCGAAACAAACATTGAAGGGCGTTGTCTGATATAGAAAAAGGATTTGTTGGTTCATATTTAAAATGCTTCAGTTCGTGGGTAAGCATTTCATACACATATAACCCATCTTCTGTTGCGGCCCAGATCTCATTACCATTACGAAGAATGTTATGAACGTATTTGCCCTTATCTGATTTCATCGAAATGAGTTGCTTCAACTCATGGGTACGTATATTTACTTCCCACAAACCATTCTGCTCTGTACTCACAAACATTTGGTCTTGCTCCGCGAAAATAATGCCCGTAATTGTTTTTCCATCGAACATTGACTGCCCCTTACGATTGTTGAACACCTGCAGTTTCCTGAAAGCATGGTCAGTAATATAGAGCCCTCCACCAAACTGGCTAAACCAAATCTGTCCATCATGACCAATAGCAATGCTAGTAACAGTTGGGAAATTGGTATGTGCTAACCACGTAAGCCGTTTAGATTGTAGATTGTAGCGAAACAATCCCTGTTGCTGACTACTGATATATATTTCATTTCCCTGACCAGAAAACAAATTCACGTTATTCTTAATGATCATGCCATTCTGGGCCTTCACCACAAATTTCTCGAAGCTGTCTGTCACTGGCGAATAGATGTATACGCCCTTCGTAGTACCAACCCAGATACATTGATCGTTAGCCACAAAAATACAGTTCACGTAATCGGAGCCCAAACTGTATGGCGTGTTTTCATAACGATAAATGCGAAAAGTATGTCCATCAAATCTATTCAACCCATCTTTGGTTGCAAACCACATGAATCCCATCTTATCTTGAGCAATCGAAAATACTGTATTTTGTGATAATCCGCTATTCATGTCAAAATGCCGGAACTGGTAATTGGCAGCTCCACAAGTGAGAAATACAAACAAAGACAGCAGTAACAGAATAATAGATTTCATGAAAAAAGTTGAGATTTAGGACTTACAAAAATAGCATAATTTGAACGAAGGCCAAAATAAAGTAGCCTTATTGCACCTTTTTTAGCAATATTGCACTACTCCACATGAAAAACGCGAAAGAACCGTACCCTAAGAACTGTTTTTAAAAAGCAGCAATAGATGAACCCATTTTAATCCCAAAGCCCATTAACATCATCACGGTAGATAAAAATAAACAATTATTATCGTAGACAAGATTACACTCAATTTCCTTATTTAGCCCTCAAACATGGAGCATTTCTTTTCTTATCATACGAATACAAGGCGTGATCCAAATTGAGTTCGTTCATTCCGCTAGCAACATCATAATCTGAACGATATTGTTGTTGCAAAGAATTGTCATTATTTATAAAAGGTCTGCGAGCTTCTGATGTTGCCCCAAAAGCCCGCAGGTTTGGATTCTGTCTTTTCTATACTTCCTAAATATGTCTTACAAACAAAAAGGAAATATCTTGATATTCATTGAACCTTTATTGTCGATTGGGTCAATGATGCACTTTCATTGTACCATGAAGATTAATCTTCTCCGGTCTCCGCCTTCTTCATTTCAGAGATCAGATAATAAGCCTGGTTCAAGGCAACCTCTTTCGTCGAAGGATTTAAGATTTGTACCATGCCATCCTCTTCTATACCTTTCTTTACTTCTACAGGATGAAAAATCCATTGATTATTTTTGTGTTGAGCCTCAAAAATATAGGATTTACCATCTTCATCAATAATTCCATCAGTCGAAATCGCCATTCGTTTTACATCTTCCGTTGTGATTACTCCACGAAGGTACATGCCTGTTATCAAACCTTTGTGATCCCCTTCCATATTCGCTCTGACATGAATGGCTTTTGCATCATCTGCAAAGGTTTTTCCGATAGAGAAAACTTTTCCATGCAATGTCCTTCCAGCCATTGATGAAGGCTCGATGACAATGCGCTGACCTACTTTCACCAAGTGGATATCTTTTTCATAGACCAGCAAATCTGCAAACAAATGATCTGTATTGACGATATGCATCATGGTTTGTTGAGGATCAGCATACTGTCCAGTCTCCATATAGATCCTTTCAACCGTACCATTGATAGGACTCACCACCGGTATCATCGTCATGGTTTTACCTTGACGAACCATAGATGGATTGATTCCCAACATTTGCATCTGAGCGGCTGTCGTCCTGATTTCGGCTTGCAAAACACGATATTCGGATTCTATTTTCTGAAAATCATGCCCCGACCCCACTTTGTTAGATAGCAAAGTTTTTTGCCGATTGAATTCTTGAGACACATAGCTCAATTGATGATATGCCGTAAGATATCGAGACTGAAGGTCTAAAATATCGGGATGCGACAGATAAGCCAATACCTGTCCTCGGCGTATTTCTTGGCCTTCCCGTACCATGATGCGCTGGATATTCGCACCAATATACGAGGTTACGGCAGCTTCGCTTTGAGGTGAAGAAGCAATTTTACCATTTGCAACCACTTTTCCGGTAAACAAATATGCTCCTATTTTACCGGTTTTGATGTGTAATTGCTCAAATTGTGATTGTGTGAGTATCACATCCGACATTTCTGCCGTTTGGGTTTCTTTCTTTTCCTTTTCTTCTTCTGTTGAAAATTTGTTCTTGTTTTCGCAGGCCATTAACAAGCTGAGCGCCAAAGCAAAAATATAATAATACTTATTCATTTTCATTTGATGTATTTGATGGTTGGTTGTAGTAATAAAGAAGATTGAACCTTGCATTCAGACATGCTGCATAAGCATCCCAATAGTCCAATTCTGTTTGTGTTGCATCTTTCATATTCTGGATAAATCCGACATAATCGGATGCCCCCTCACGATAAGCCAACATAGCAGCTTGCTTCTGTTCTTTCGCTACAGGCAAAGCCGTTTTCTGATAA
>CALNBT010000193.1 GCA_937874345.1 uncultured Prevotella sp. | reverse complement strand
ATATTTTTGTAAGTTTGCAAAGACTAATAATCAAAACACCGACATGAAGACATTTATGGATGACCATTTCTTGCTGCAATCAAATACGGCAGAAGAACTTTATCATGGGCATGCAGCGCAGTTGCCCATCATTGATTACCATTGCCATCTGGACCCACAGATGGTTGCAGAGAATCACCGGTTCTCTTCTATCACAGAAATTTGGCTGGGAGGAGACCATTACAAATGGCGTGCCATGAGATCAAACGGCATCGCTGAGAAATTTTGTACCGGAAAGGATACTTCTGACTGGGAAAAGTTTGAGAAGTGGGCAGAAACCGTTCCCTATATCCTCCGTAATCCGCTATATCATTGGACACACTTGGAGCTGAAAACGGCTTTCGGCATTTCGAAACGTTTGAACCCTGAGAACGCTCGTGACATCTTTGAAGAATGCAACGACAAGCTCAAGAATGATGATTCACTGACAGCCTGGGGACTACTCAAGAAGTATCATGTTGAAGTGGTATGCACAACTGACGACCCCATCGATGATTTGCGACATCATTTGAAGGCAAAGCAGACGGAGATATCTACCAAAATGTTGCCAACCTGGCGACCAGACAAAGCGATGGCTGTTGAAAATGCAGAAAATTTCAGGACTTATGTCGAAAAGCTGTCAGCAGCATCAAATGTTCAAATTCATCATTTTCAAGATTTTATTGACGCTATCCAGCAGCGGCACGACTTCTTCAATGCTGTAGGATGCAAATTATCTGACCATGGCATTGAGCGTTTTTACGCAGACAACTATACAGATGCCGAGATTCATGCCATCTTTGACAAGGTTTATGGAGGAAAACAACTGACATCAGAAGAGATTCTCAAGTTCAAAAGTGCCATGCTCTATATCTTTGCCATACAAGACGAAGCATCTGGATGGGTTCAACAATACCACTATGGAGCCCTTCGTAACAACAATACCCGCATGTTTAACTTGATTGGCGCGGATACGGGCTTCGATTCCATCGGTGAATTCAATACGGCCAGCGAATGTTCGAAGTTCTTCGATCGGCTAGACCTAAATGGACATCTCGCCAAGACGATTCTCTATAACCTAAATCCATGTGCCAATGAAGTATTGGCTACCATGATTGGTAATTTTCAGGACGGCAAGATCGCTGGTAAGATGCAATGGGGTGCGGGCTGGTGGTTCCTCGATCAAAAGGACGGTATACAAAAACAACTCAACACTCTTTCTATGCTTGGACTTTTGAGTCGGTTTGTCGGCATGCTGACAGATTCGCGTTCTTTCCTCTCTTATCCAAGACACGAATATTTCAGGCGTACACTTTGCAACTTGATTGGCACCGATATCGAGAATGGTGAGATTCCTTACGACGGATACGAGCAGAATCGCGTTCAACAAATGGTTGAAGACATTTGCTACAACAACGCCAAACTGTATTTTTGTTTTTAGAATAATTCATTAAACATGGCAAAAATAATAACATTCGGAGAGATCATGTTACGCCTCTCCCCAGCAGGTAATGATCGTTTTGTTCAAAGCGACTGTTTCAGGATAATACCGGGTGGCGGTGAAGCCAACGTTGCAGTGAGCCTGGCAAATTATGGACATGAGGCATACTTTGTAACCAAACTGCCTAAACATGAGATTGGTCAAATCGCAGTCAATGGGTTAAGACGTTATGGTGTTCAGACAGATTATATCGCAAGAGGCGGTGAACGTATTGGTCTTTATTATGCAGAAACGGGTGCAGCAATGCGTCCTGGAAAGGTAATTTACGACCGTGCACACGCTGCTATTGCAGAAGCAGAAGCCAATGATTTTGATTTCGACAAAATCATGGAAGGCGCTCAGTGGTTTCATTGGAGTGGAATCACGCCTGCCATCAGTGACAAGGCGGCTCACTTAACCCAACTTGCATGCGAAGCAGCCAAGAGGCATGGCGTTATGGTATCGGTGGATCTGAACTTTCGCAAGAAACTTTGGACATCCGAGAAGGCTATTTCTGTGATGAGGCCTTTGATGAAATACGTTGATGTGTGCATTGGAAATGAAGAAGATGCCCAACTTTGTCTAGGGTTCAAGCCCGAAGCAGACATCGAAGGTGGACAGACTGATGCTTTAGGTTACCATCATATCTTCGAGCAAATGGCAAACGAATTTGACTTTAAGTACGTTGTCTCTACACTTCGTGAATCCTATTCTGCGTCACATAACGGATGGAAAGCACTGATATACAATAGACAGGAGTTCTATGAAAGCAAACGTTATGAACTGAATCCTATCATCGACCGTGTCGGTGGCGGAGATTCGTTCTCCGGAGGACTTATCCATGGCTTGCTAACCAAGCCAACTCAAGGTGAAGCATTAGAATTTGCAGTAGCGGCTTCGGCTTTGAAGCACACCATCAACGGTGACTTTAACCTTGTATCGAAAGAAGAAGTAGAATCGTTAGCAAAAGGTAATACCAGCGGTCGCGTTCAAAGATAATCACGCATAAAATAAGATAACAGACATGGCTAAGTTTGATAAGATAGCAGTTTTAAAGAAAATGGGCGAAACAGGGATGGTTCCCGTGTTCTATCACCATGACATTGAAAAAGCAAAACAAGTTGTAAAGGCATGCTATAATGGCGGTGTACGCGCGTTTGAATTTACCAATCGTGGAGATTTTGCACACGAAGTATTTGGCGAACTCGTAAAATGGGCTGACAAAGAATGCCCAGAACTCGCGCTAGGCGTAGGGACAATCGTTGATCCTGCAACCGCATCGCTTTACATTCAACTGGGTGCCAACTTCGTTGTTGGTCCGCTTTTCAATCCTGACATAGCACCTGTGTGCAACCGTAGACTCATTCCCTATTGTCCTGGTTGCGGAACTGTGAGTGAGATTGGAAAGGCTCAGGAACTGGGTTGTGACCTAGTAAAGCTTTTCCCTGGTGATGTTTTGGGACCAAAGATGATTAAAGGCTTGATGAGTCCATGCCCTTGGTCAAAGATTATGGTCACTGGTGGTGTCACACCTACACGAGATAATTTGGTAGAATGGTTCAAAGCGGGGGCCTACTGCGTAGGAATGGGATCGAAACTGTTCCCAAAAGAGACGATTGTTCGTGAAGACTGGACTTACATTACCACACTATGTAAGGACTGCCTGAGCTATATTCAAGAAGCAAAAACATCGCAATAAAACTTAATACTCACTAATACCTATTGAAAGAAAAACAAAATGAATGCGAAATTAAAAACAGATATCAAAACGAATTGGCGATGGTATCTATGCTTTTTGTTGTTTGCTGCTACCACCATCAATTACTTGGACCGGCAGGTGCTCTCGCTTACCTGGAAAGATTTCATTGCTCCTGAATTTCATTGGACAGACGCCGATTACGGTGTTATTACGGGATGGTTCTCTCTTTTTTATGCTATCGTAAGCCTTTTTGCTGGCAAAATCATCGATAAACTTGGAACAAAGCGCGGATATTTCCTAGCAATCATCATTTGGTCTATTGGTGCCTGCATGCATGCCGGATGTGGATGGTTGACCATGCACATCGAAGGGTATGAACACATGGAAGCTTTGCTTGCCGTCAAACAAGGATCCGCGGCCGCATTGGCAATCTCAACCGTTTCTGTATACCTGTTCTTAGGCTGCCGGTTAATACTCGCTATTGGTGAAGCTGGTAACTTTCCATCGGCCATCAAGGTTGTAGCAGACTATTTTCCGAAGAAAGATCGTGCCCTTAGTACCGCCTTTTTCAATGCCGGAGCCTCTGTAGGTGCACTGCTCGCACCCGCAACAATCCCTTTCCTGGCCAGAGCTTATGGGTGGGAAAGTGCATTTATCATCATTGGAGTCCTGGGATTTATCTGGGTATTCTTTTGGCTTAAGATGTATGATGCACCGGAAAAATCGAAGCATGTCAATAAGGCTGAGCTGACATACATCCGCCAAGACGATGCAGAAGAAGGGACATCTACTTCCACAACAAATGAAAAAGTGAAACCAATTCCATTATTGAAATGCCTGACATACCGTCAAACATGGTCGTTTATCATGGGAAAATTCCTCACGGATGGCGTATGGTGGTTCTTTTTATTCTGGGCACCGGCCTATTTTAGTGACATGTACCATTACACTTCCGATTCTCGTCAAGGGGCATCTCTCATTATTGTACTTTACCTCATTGTTACCGTCTTGTCGATAGGTGGAGGATACCTTCCCAAAGTGTTTGTTGAAAAAAAGCAGATGGAACCCTATGCTGGTCGAATGCGAGCGATGCTGATCTTTGCATTCTTTCCCATTGTTGCGCTATTTGCTCAGCCTTTGGGGCAACACAGTGCTTGGTTCCCGGCCATTATCATTGGTATTGCAGCTGCAGCCCACCAAGCATGGTCGGCTAACCTATTCTCAACCATCGGCGACATGTTCCCTAAATCTACCGTAGGTACAATTACCGGCCTTGGAACAATGTCGGGAGGCATAGGCTCATACCTCATTAATCACGGGTCAGGCAAGTTATTTAACTATACAGCTGGTTTAGGATCAAACTTCACCTTCCTGGGATTTGAAGGAAAACAGGCAGGATACATGATTATCTTTTGCGTCTGCGGCGTGGCTTATCTCATTGCGTGGACGGTGATGAAGACATTGGTGCCCAAGTATCAGAAAATAGAACAGTAACGAATTGGTGCCATTCATCAAAAGCGAGATAGGGGATTTTGGTTCCCTATCTCGCTTTTATTTCTTTGAATGACGCTATGTTTGAGTTACATGGTGAAGATATTAAAGCCTCCATCGACCACGGCTACCGTTCCAGTTACAAACTTTGAAGCATCGCTGATCAGATAGTGTATCGTTCCATTCAGATCTTCTGGGACTCCCATCCTGCCGAATGGAGTCTGTCGGATAACGTCCTTACCGCGCTCGGTGTATGATCCATCAGGATTAGTCAACAGCGCACGGTTCTGCTCTGTGATGAAAAACCCCGGAGCAATGGCATTCACGCGAAAATGTTCACCAAACTTTTTGGCCGTCTCGTGTGCCATAAACGCAGTAAAATTGTTGATGGCAGCCTTGGCAGCCGCATAGCCACACACGCGAGTCATCGGTCTGAAAGCAGCCATACTTGAAAAATTGACCACGCAACCTTTCCCTTCATTCACCATCGCATGAAGGAACACCTGAGTAGGTAAAACCGTTCCCATCAGGTTTAAGTTCAAGACTTTTTGAAACTGGTCTGTATCAATATCGAAAAATGTCTGATTGGGGGCAATCGTGGCACCTGCCATATTGCCTCCTGCCGCATTGATGAGCGTGTCAACCCGGCCGAAATCTGTTAGGATATCCTCTCTGCACTGTTCCAATGCAACCTTATCCATCACATCTGTCTGATAAAATTGTGCCACGCCTCCCTGTTCTTCGATTTCGTTTACGAGGTCAGTTCCAGCACTTTCCCTACGTCCTAAGATGGCAATGCGTGCACCTTGAGCAGCAAGATATTTGGCAATACTTCCTCCCAACACGCCTGTTCCACCAGTCATCACGACAACATTGTCATGTATATTAAATAAGTTTTTCATAGTTTACAAAATTAATGATTAATAGAATTGATATTATTCCTCTCAAATCAGTCAAAGAATCCCGGCTGTTTGTAGGGTATTCCGAGTTCGCGGTCAACAGTTGCCAGCACGCCTTGTACCTGTCCCATGGCAAACATCCTTCCCAAAAACGAGTAACCTGCGTGATAACCGCGCTCTTCATCGCCCATCATTGTCATACCATGGTC
>CALNBT010000192.1 GCA_937874345.1 uncultured Prevotella sp. | reverse complement strand
ATTTTTTTTATATCACATCGTCAATCAAAAGTAATGTGCAACCTTTTCGCCGGCAAACATACTTTGGGTGTCCAACCTTCGATTGAAACCTCCACCCAAAATCAATTCATTAACTTTCATTTGATGCGGCATTATTTAGAAAAGAATATTAAGATAATCAATTTACACAAATGATCACCTTTTCCTACCTTTTTTATACTTTTTTGGAAGAGAATGTTTCAATTTGTTTTTTTCTTATAAAAAAATAATGTAACTTTGCCAAAGTAAAAACAAATATATTAGTCATATCTAATCATTTAATTAGAAAAATCATGAATTCAAGTGCTGTTGTAGAAAAATTAAAAGTACGTTTTCCGAACGAACCGGAATACATACAGGCTGTTACAGAAGTAGTAGATAGTATCGAAGAGGAATATAATAAACACCCGGAGTTTGATCGTTACAATCTCATTGAGCGCCTTTGCATTCCTGATCGTATCATTCAGTTCCGTGTGAACTGGGTTGACGATAAAGGCAATGTTCAAACCAATATGGGATATCGCATTCAGCACAATAATGCCATAGGCCCATACAAAGGAGGTTTGCGTTTCCATGCATCTGTCACACCATCCATTTTGAAATTTCTTGCTTTCGAGCAGACATTTAAAAACTCTTTGACAACATTGCCTATGGGTGGTGCCAAAGGTGGTAGCGACTTCTCTCCACGTGGCAAGAGCAATGCAGAGGTGATGCGATTCTGCCAGGCATTTATGCTGGAGCTGAACAGATATATTGGTGCCGATGAGGATGTTCCTGCAGGAGACATCGGTGTTGGCGGTCGTGAGGTAGCATACATGTTTGGCATGTACAAAAAGCTCACCCATCAGTTTACCGGTATTTTAACTGGAAAAGGTCAAGAGTTCGGTGGTTCACTCATCCGTCCCGAGGCTACCGGTTATGGCAACGTTTATTTCTTGCTGAACATGCTGGAAACCCGCCATATTGATATCGCTGGCAAAACAGTTCTGATCTCAGGATCAGGAAATGTGGCTCAGTATACTGCCGAGAAACTGATCGAGTTGGGTGCAAAGCCTGTTACCATGTCAGATTCAGACGGTTACATCTACGATCCAGACGGTATCGACCGTGAAAAATTGGATTACATCATGGAACTGAAGAACGTAGAGCGTGGACGTATCAGCGAATATGCTGAGAAATACGGCGTGAAATATGTTGCAGGTGCCAAGCCTTGGGCAGAAAAGGGCGATATCGCAACGCCATCAGCTACCCAGAACGAGATCAACGAAGAAGCTGCCAAGACCTTGGTCAAGAATGGTTGCATCGCAGTAAGCGAAGGTGCCAACATGCCAAGCACACCAGAAGCAATCAAAGTCTTCCAGGATGCACAGATTCTCTATGCTCCGGGCAAGGCTGCCAACGCCGGTGGTGTCGCTGTTTCAGGTCTTGAAATGAGCCAGAACTCTGAACGTCTGCACTGGTCACGCGAAGAAGTGGATAACAAGTTACATGAAATCATGAACAGCATCCACGCTGAATGCATAAAATATGGTACAGAAGCCGACGGCTATGTGAATTATGTAAAAGGTGCCAATGTAGGAGGATTCCTCAAAGTAGCCAAGGCTATGATGGCACAAGGTATTGTTTAAGAGCTGATCTTCAGTCGGTATAACCAGAGAGCTCAAGGAGAGAAATCCTTGAGCTCTTTTGTTGTTTAATCCTTGTCATATAGATGTGCTTCGGCTTTCATCTCTTGGTAAGCACTCTGCAAATCATCTTTGTCGATATCAAAACTGTGACACAGGTCGCGAGGCTTGTCTTTCAGCGAATGATAAAACAGCCAGTCATACGTTTTTTGGATATAAAACACACGCGCAGGCGTTCCGTGCGTTCCACCTTGCATCCAGTCGTAACGCAACAGCTTGTCGTTGCCGGTCTGCTGCAGCGCCTCCACCACCCGCTTCGACTCACGAATATTGACGGCCCTATCGGCCGTTCCATGCATAATCCATAGCGGCACCTTACCCAAACCTTGAAGGTCTTTCTTTGTACTACCACCGCACAGCGCCATGGCCGCAGCAATCTTGTCTGGGTAGGTTGCGGCAAAGTCGAGTGTACCATATCCACCCAGACTCATGCCCAGCACATATACCCTCGTGCTGTCAACCCGATAGTGCGCTTTTGTCCATTCCAGCAAATCGTTCAACTTGCTTGGACTCCACGACCCACCCGGATTTTGGGGAGCCACCACCAGCGTAGGAATGATCTTTCCCTTGTCAATCGCGTCCAGCACACCATAGCGCCGAACCTTGTCCAGGTTGTTTCCACAGAGCGAAGCGCCATGTAAAAAGATGACCAATGGCAGCGGATGGGCATCCCCCTCATATTCATTGGGTGTATACAACCAGAAATTATAGCCGCCGGGGATTACGTTGCGCATGGCATCGAACGTACCCTCAGGAGTGAGCGACTGGGCTTGGGCAGCCCCAAGCGTGAACAACATGAACAAGGAAAATATGATTTTTCGCATAAAGTATTGAACCAAAAGCGTTCGTAAAGCAAGCATCACTCGAGGTTATGCCACGTGTATTTTGCAAATATAGCGAATAACGCACAATCGAACAAGTACAAACTGTTGTAAAATGTAAAACAATGGTTAAGTGTTGTCACAAAAGACGGCTGTAGCCTTCAGGTATACCACCACTATATTGTTCTTCACAAATGTTGGTATAACCAGTTTTAAAGCCAATTCGTACAAAAAAAGAAAGTCCTGCTATCCATCTTTCCGATTGTTAATAAAGTTTAATAGTAAAAGAATTTCCCGATGCCTATTTTTTGTTTCAATTAAAAATATTACCTTTGCAACCGCAATCAGAAGGGACGTACTGTAAGATTGGTGCGTTAGTTCAGTTGGTTAGAATGCCTGCCTGTCACGCAGGAGGTCA
>CALNBT010000191.1 GCA_937874345.1 uncultured Prevotella sp. | reverse complement strand
CACGCTGCTTCCTACCATCAAGCAAATTCTTCCTAAACTCGACTCCATCGCCACCAATCTGAATAAGCTTACTGCCGATCCAGCCATCGCTCAATCCTTGCATAACGTCAAGAACATCAGTGAAAATTTGACCACAACAACCAAACAGCTCAATACCCTGCTCTATGGGTTGAACAAGAATGTACCGTTGATGATGACCAAAGCGAACAATGTGCTCGACAACACACAGCAGTTTACCGGCAACTTAGCAGGAATAGACTTGGCAGGAACCATGGCGAAGGTTGACAAAACCCTGGCCAATGTTCAAGAGATAACCGAAAACCTGAACAATAACAATGGTTCGCTGGGCTTGCTGATGAAGGATCCATCCTTATATTATAACCTCAACTCTACCGTTGCCAATGCCGATTCACTGGTCACCGACCTCAAACAGCATCCAAAACGTTATGTCCATTTCTCCATCTTCGGAAGAAAAGACAAATAAGTAACTGATTTAGCACCGTAAACCCAACTTCAAACAAGTTCAATAAATGCAGAAATGCGGTTTAATTAAAAAATGTCTAAATAAGAAAAGGCGATGTTTCACAATTCAATGATAGACTAAAGCGTTTTACATCACCGACAATTCATGATATTTCAATCATGTTTCACCGATTCACCAAATCTCTTGACTGAGATATCCGTAATTCATTCATAGACAAACCATTATCAAAGAACCGCTCATCCAATGAGATGAAAAGCTTTCAGAAAATCTCTAAAGCCCTATATTCATGCAACTTATGACCTTTTTGCCAATAATAGTGAAAAACAAAGATTTGCACACCTGCAAATTCTTTTATAAATTTGCAAGTGATTAATTACTCTTAATCGAAAGACATACGTAAAATACGACATGATTCAATGAATGTAAGTCCTAAAGATGCTTGGGACAATGCTCTTGCGCTAATCCAAAAGAACGTTTCCCCACAGCAATACAAAACATGGTTTAAGCCAATTATATTCGAGTCGTTCGATGAAACGACCCGCACATTGTTGGTCCAGGTACCCAGCCCTTTCGTGTATGAGTACTTGGAAGAAAACTATATTGATTTGCTGAGCAAGGTTCTGCGACGTACATTCTATGCCGATGTCAAGCTAAAATATCGTATCGTTACCGACAACGAGCATCATATCACGCAGGATGTGGAAGCTGAACAGCATGAGGTACCGGTTAACGCGCCGTTACCGAAGACCAAAGCAAACCAATCTCCCACGACCTTGGATGCCGCTCAGCCTCAACAGCTTGATCCGAATCTCAATTCGCATCAAACGTTTGCCAACTATATCGAAGGCAACAGCAACAAGCTGCCCCGATCGGTCGGATTGTCCATTGCCGAGCATCCTGGATCTCCACAGTTCAATCCCATGTTCGTTTACGGGCCATCGGGTTGTGGCAAGACCCATCTCATCAACGCCATTGGCATGCGTACCAAACAGTTGTACCCTCAGAAACGAATACTTTATGTCAGTGCCCGGCTCTTTCAGGTTCAATATACCAATGCTGTCCTGCACAATACGGTCAACGATTTCATCAATTTCTATCAGACAATCGACATGTTGATCGTTGATGACATCCAGGAATGGATGACAGCAACAAAGACGCAAGACACCTTTTTCCATATCTTCAATCACCTGTTCAGAAACGGAAAGCATATCATCTTGGCCTCAGACCGACCTCCGGTAGACCTCAGAGGTATGAATGATCGCTTGCTGACGCGCTTTGCCTGCGGTTTGATTGCAGAGCTTGAGAAACCCAATGTGCAACTGTGTGCGGATATTCTGCATAGCAAAATCGAGAAAGATGGCCTGCAGATTCCAGAGGATGTGATACAGTATATTGCCGAAACAGCGAATGGCAGCGTACGCGATTTGCAAGGTGTCATCAATTCCTTGTTGGCTTACTCTGTCGTGTACAACACTACCGTTGACATCAAACTAGCCCAAAGGGTGATTCAGCGCGCTGTCAAGATCGACGACAAGCCTCTGACCATCGACGACATCCTCGAAACAGTCTGCAAGCACTTCAACGTTACCCTGACGGCTGTCAATAGCCGAAGCCGTAAGCAAGATCTTGTAATGGCTCGACAACTGTCAATGTACCTTGCCCAAAAATTCACCAAGATGCCTGCTTCGCGCATTGGCAAGCTGGTGGGAGGACGAGATCACTCAACAGTTATTCACAGTTGCACGCGCATCCAAGAGCGAATCCAAACCGATTCGATGTTCTCTAGTGAGGTGACGAGCATAGAAAACTCATTCAGATTAAAGAATTAAACGACATACTACAATCATACGAAAGACCGGATGTTAACCATCCGGTTTTTTTGTGCCCTATGGTTAAACGCATTTGCAAGCCAAATAGTTCAGACAAAAGAACACGGCATCCATAGAATGTTCATTGAATTTCGTCTAAAGTTATGCAAAATAGTCAATGAATCGAACCGATGAGCATTTACGACCCTAAATTTTCTGTGAAAACGATCATTTCCTAAACTTCCATAAAATATTCTTTTTGTCGGTAAAAAGAAAAATAGTAACTTTGCGGTGATCTATAACTATTCGTATGACATATTCTATTGAACAGGTTACCACTCTCATAGGGGCAAGACAGTATGGCGCAAACAAAACAAAGATAGGCTTCATCCTGACCGACAGCCGATCGGTATGTTTTCCGGAAGAAACACTTTTCTTCGCCCTCATGTCAGAACGGAATGACGGACACCATTACATCCCTGAACTTTATCAGCGAGGTGTCAGAAACTTTGTCGTATCGACTGTCCCGGCCGATTACGATACAACTTACAGCCAGGCCAACTTCCTGAAAGTACTTAACCCACTTGAGGCCTTGCAACGACTGGCAGAGAGACACCGCGACGAGTTTGATATTCCAATCATTGGCATCACGGGCTCGAATGGAAAGACCATGGTCAAAGAGTGGCTTTATCAATTGCTTTCGTCCCAACTCTATGTTACAAGGTCGCCACGCAGTTACAACTCACAGATCGGCGTTCCGCTGTCCGTATGGCTTTTAAACCGACATACGCAGGTAGGCATCTTCGAAGCAGGCATCAGCGAGCCCAACGAAATGCAGGCTTTGCACGATATCATCCAACCAACCATTGCCGTCATCACTAATCTTGGGGCTGCCCATCAGGAAAATTTCAAGTCGATGGAAGACAAATGCCGTGAAAAACTGGTTCTCTTTCATGATGCCAAGACCCTGGTGTACCCTGCCGACGACCCTATCTTGAGCAAGATACTGGCAGAAGATTCTTTCAGTGGCGAGAAACTATGCTGGTCGAAGAAAGACAAGAATGCACCGTTTTTCGTGAAAACCATTGAAAAGAAGGATACCATGACGACCATTACCTACATCTTTCAGGGTGAGGAAGACTGGTATTCTCTACCCTTCATCGACGAGGCTTCTATCGGCAACTCCATCGTTTGTGCGGTGGTGGCCCTTCACCTGGGCCTTACCAGAGAAGAACTCGACCAGCGGATGCAGCTGCTCGAACCGGTTGCCATGCGACTGGAAGTGAAGCAAGGACAGCATGGATGCACCCTGATCAACGATTCATACAACTCTGACATCCACTCACTGGATATCGCCCTCGACTTTATGAACCGACGTCCCGACCATCAAGGTCGCAGTCGTACACTGATTATCAGTGACATCGACCAAAGCGGATTGAAACCGGCAGAATTGTACCATGAAGTATCCGACTTGTCCAAAAAACGCGGTGTAACAAAATTCATCGGTATCGGACAACAACTGAAGGAACAGCAAGAAAAGATTCAGATTAGCGAGAAATATTTTTTCCTCTCAGTAGACGAATTTATCAGAAGCGAGGTATATCACCAGCTGCACGATGAAGTGATCCTGCTGAAAGGTGCCCGTCGGTTCGGATTCGACCAACTGACAGAGCTTCTTGAACAGAAAGTACACGAGACCATTCTCGAGGTAAATCTCAATGCAGTGATAGGTAACCTCAATTATTACCGCTCGTTTCTCAAGCCAACAACCAAGTTGGTATGCATGATCAAGGCCGATGCTTATGGTGCCGGAGCGGTAGAGATTGCCAAGACTCTTCAAGACCATCGGGTGAACTATCTGGCCGTGGCCGTGGCAGATGAGGGCGTTACCCTGCGCAAGAACGGTATTACAGCCAACATCATGGTGATGAATCCCGAGATGACATCTTTCAAAGCTCTTTTCGACGCAGAGTTAGAACCAGAGGTTTATTCGTTCCGCCTGCTCGAAGCATTGATCAAGGCAGCCGAAAAAGAAGGTATTACCGATTATCCTGTGCACATCAAACTTGATACCGGCATGCATCGATTGGGATTTGACCCAAAGAACGACATGATAAAGCTGATTGACCGGCTGAAGCATCAAAATGCAGTGATACCCCGTTCAGTCTTCTCTCACTTCGTAGGATCAGACAGTAACGACTTCGACGCCTTCTCGGCCGAGCAGTTTGCACTCTTCGATGAGGCAAGCAAGCAACTGCAGGAGGCTTTCGACCACCAGATATTACGCCACATCAACAATTCGGCAGGCATCGAACACTTTCCCGGACGCCAGCTGGATATGTGCCGCCTTGGTTTGGGGCTCTATGGCATCAACCCCCGCAACAATAGCATCATCAATAATGTGAGTACCCTGAAGACTACCATTCTTCAGTTGAGAAGCATCAAAGCAGGCGAGACAGTGGGCTATAGCAGAAAGGGTGTACTGACGCGAGACAGCGTAATTGCCGACATCCCCATCGGGTATGCCGACGGTTTGGACAGACATCTGGGTAACCGCCACGGCTACTGCCTGGTAAACGGACAAAAAGCCGAATATGTAGGCAACATCTGTATGGATGTCGCCATGATTGATGTGACAGATATACCCTGCAAAGAAGGCGATTGGGTTGAAATCTTTGGTGATCATCTGCCGGTAACGGTTCTTTCAGATACCCTCGACACCATTCCTTACGAGGTGCTCACCGGTATCAGCAACCGCGTAAAAAGGGTATATTATCAGGATTGACAAATATCTGTGCGATACATTTATCCCCCAATGCCTTTCTCGGAAAAGCATTGGGGAATATTTTTTACAAGAAACTTAAAATGCGGCTTTATTACGTTACAACCCCTATTGTTGAAGTCCACATCTGTTTATTCATCAACTTGAATAACCAT
>CALNBT010000190.1 GCA_937874345.1 uncultured Prevotella sp. | reverse complement strand
TTATAGATCTGTTATATTTGTATATCATACTGACAAAAACACCGACCCCAAAAGCCAGCAAACCTGTTTGTTTTAATGAGAAGTGATGTTGTGTATAGCTGTGTAAAGTATATTTTCTATTCTTCGATGAATACCTTCAACGATAAGATATTTTATCAATCATCTATAGAAATATCATCTATTGAGATGTTTAACAATAGAAACTGATGCTTGCCGAACCGTTATTTGAACTTTAATGTGTAAAATCAAAAGATGGATGTGTGTTGCGTTATGGCAGTAAAAAAGCCTCAACGTTTCCGCAGAGGCAAGAGATCTTCGGCTTATAGCCTTGTTGTGAAAAGTCTTTCACATTGTATCTTATTACAAAGATAAAACATTAATCTGAATTATCAAATAAAAATCTAATAAAATGACACAAAAAATTTTAGGACTGGATTTAGGTACCAGTTCGATAGGTCTTGCTTTAAGAGATGTTGACCATGGTGAGAACCTCAAGGATCAACTTGTGTATTTCTCTTCTGACATATTTAAAGCGGGAGTTGGAAAAGATAAGACGGGAGAATATTCGTTTGCTGCTGAACGAACCAAACATAGACAGTCACGTAGATTATACCAGACTCGTCGACTAAAGCTATGGTCCACATTACATCTTCTCAAGAAATATGACCTTTGCCCGATTAGCGACGAGTCGTTACATCAATGGGAGACCTATGACAAGGTAAGTGGTCTTAAAAGAGAATATCCTGTCGAAGACCAGAACTTTGCTCAATGGATAGCCCTTGATTTCAATGGTGATGGAAAACCAGATTATACCAGTCCTTATCAATTAAGAAGAGAGCTTGTCACTGTTCAATTGGATTTTACCCAAGCAGAGAATCGTTTGAAGCTAGGCAGAGCGCTTTATCATATCGCACAACGAAGAGGTTTCAAAAGTAGCAAAGGCGAGACTCTTGCCAATCAGGAAAACGAAGAAAAAGGTATATCTTCTGATGATGTTGCACAGGAGATGAAGAAGTCTGAGATGAAGTTATCCAAAGACCTTACGACTTATATGCTTGAGCACGATTGCAAGACTGCGGGACAGGCTTTTGCGTGTCTGGAAGACGAGGGTATTAGAATTCGAAACAGCATCTATAAAGCGGTAAGGTCACAATATGCGGATGAAATCTCTGAAATGTTTAGATTTCAGGAAGGACTTTCAACCGAATCAGACCTCTTTGTTCGTCTGATGAGTAAAAAGAAGGGTGAAGGAACCATCTTCTTTAAAAAGCCGCTGCGCTCACAGAAGGGGCTTGTCGGCAAGTGTACACTTGAGCCCAATAAAGCCCGTTGTCCTGAAAGCCATCCTGAATATGAACGATTTAGAGCCTTATCACTGATCAACAATGTTAAATATCGACTGTCTGTAGAAGAAGATTTTCGGCCCATTCCTTTGTCAGCAAAGCAACAAATCTACGAAGAACTGTTTGTAGACCGACTGAAGTCGGATTTCTCCTTTGCAGAAATACGACAAAAGCTGGAAAAGATTCTAGGACAGCCCCTTTCTGCTGAAGTTTCAAACAAGACTATCAACTTCAAGGATAATCAGTCAGTCTCCGGTTGCCCCATTACGGCACGCCTCATAAAAATGCTAGGTAAGGGATGGGAGAACTGGCAACAGCAAGGTAAAAAAGTCCATAACGGCAGAAAGACTAAAGCACATGAACAACATCCGGTTGTCTATTCGGCTATGGACTTATGGCATGTTTGTTTTGATAGCGACGATCCTGAGGATGTTTCGGAGTTTGCCAACACGTCCCTGGGGTGGGAGAACGAACAGTCCAAGCAGCTTGTGAGACTCTGGTCGACCCTGAACACAGGTTATGCCATGCTTAGCCTCAAAGCTATCCGTAATATCAACCGTTTCCTTGCACTTGGATTAATATATTCTGACGCCGTACTTTTAGCAAAGATTCCAGACATCTTGAAAGATGCGCATCTCGATATCCATCAACTCGCAGACAATTATCTGCAGGCAGTCAAGCAAACTGTTGATCAGGAGAAAGATATCTTTTTCATCGCCAACAGCCTGATTGCCGATTATAAGTCGACCAAAGTTGAAGACCGTTTTGCTGACCATAACACATCTTATCAACTGGATGAGGATGATCATCGCGCTATCCTGAAGCATATCATTGGTTATGTGGGGAACAAAACTTGGGAGCTTATGGATGCTCATGAGCAGGAAGAATTGATAAATGGTGTGACCGGTCTTTATCAACAGTTCTTTAGTTCATCAAAACGGGAATTCTATAAAGTGCCCCGACTGGATGACCGACTGAAAGCCTATCTGATGGAGACATACCCTGATATAGAACACAGTAAGTGGGATAAACTTTACCATCCTTCACAGATTAGTCTGTATGATGTTCCCAATGGTAAGCTTGACCGGGAATTGTGGCGGCTGGGTTCTCCCAATATCGGTTCCATACGCAATCCTGTCGCTTTGCGTACGCTCAACATTCTTCGTCGCAAAATCAATGCCATGCTTGAACAGGGAATGATTACTTGGGACGATACTCGCATTGTGGTAGAAACGACTCGCTTTCTAAGTGATGCCAATTTGCGATGGGCCATTGAAACCTACCAGCGCGAACGTGAAAAAGAAAACAAGGAACTAGAAGCCATCCTTTGCGAATATTATCCAAAGCGTGACATCAATGAAACAGATGTGGATATGGCAAGGTATGCCATAGAACAGAGGGAAACAGATCTTTACAAAGACGACAAACGCAATTACTATGCCAAAGATATAACCAAATACAAGCTGTGGCTCGAACAAGGCGGCATCTGCCTTTATACCGGGAAGACAATCAACCTCACCCATCTATTTGATGGTAATGCTTTTGATATCGAACACACGTTGCCCCGCAGTAAATCTTTCGACAGTTCGGATAGCAACCTCACGCTGTGTGATGCTTACTATAACAGGTCTGTCAAAAAGAACCTAATGCCCACAGAACTTCCCAACTATGAACACGATGCGATGGGTTACACGGCCATCAAGCCCCGTCTGCAGAAATGGGAAGAGCGTGTGGAACGCTTACAGAAGAATGTTGAGTTTTGGAGGGAGAAGTCAAAGCGGACACAAGATAAATCCATGAAAGACAATTGTATCCGCCAACGCCATCTCTGGAAAATGGAACTTGACTATTGGCATGCCAAACTCGAGACTTTCAAGATGACAGAGATTAAAGAGGGATTTCGTAACAGCCAGCTCATCGATACCGGCATCATTGCCCGTTATGCTACGCTATATCTGAAGAGTGTCTTCCAGAATGTTGATGTAGAGAAGGGGGCTGTAACAGCTTCCTTCCGAAAGATTCTTGGCATTCAGAGCATCGATGAAAAGAAGAGTCGTGATCAACATTCGCATCATGCCATCGATGCAACCACGCTCACGGTAGTGCCGATAGCAGCAAAGCGTGATCGCATGTTGAATCTGTTCTATGACATAGAGGAAAAGGAGCAACTTCTTACAAATAGCACCAACCAGAACTACCGGAATGCTATCCTTCAGGACCTGCAAGGACTGAGAGTAAAGTTGGAACTGGAGAAGGACGACTGCCATATTGGACAGGATGTATCGTCTGTTGGGGAGTTTATTGAGTCTAATATTCTTATCAACCATCATATGAAAGATCAGATGTTAACAAGTCATCGGCGAAGAGTCAGGTCAAGAGGAAAAGTAGTGATGGTAAAGAATGCAGATGGGAAAATGGTCGAGAAGTGGACTGATGGCGATGCAGTACGCGGACGCCTTCATAACGAATCCTATTATGGAGCTATCAGATTTCCACAGGAAGAAGGAGTAGGCATGGACAGGAAACCGGAGATGAAAGATGGAAAATTTGTTTATGCTGAGTCCAACGACATTGCCATGGTCAATAGAGTTGGTATCAATTCTTTCAAATCAGAAGCAGATCTGGTGAAAATCATTGACCACATGGTACGTGAGAACATTATCAAGACCATCACCAGAAGAATGGAAAACGGCCTGTCATTCACAGAATCCATCAATAAGGATATCTACATGTTAGACAAATATGGACATGAGATAACTGCCGATAAAAATGGAAGACCGGTAAACCCTATCCGACATGTCAGATGCAAAGTGGCTGCCGGTCGTGGCTATATGACGAAAGATAAATCGTTGGAGATACGCCACAATATCGAGAAATCAACAAAGAATCTTGTCAACATCCCGGACCGAAGTTATAAACAAATAGTTTATGCGCAAAACGACAGCAACTATCTCTTCTTGCTTTATGAGGGTATCAAGAAAGGAAAGTTGGTGCGTAAGGACAAAATCATCAACACGTTTGAGGCTGCTGCTTTAGTAAAGACAGGAAACTATCATGATCTGGCCAAAGAGCTATTCAATGAACCTTATTATGCCGGCTTTACAGAAATGAAAGTAGAGTATAAACTGAGTGCCATCCTAAAGGTAGGCACAAGGGTGTTGATGTGGAAAGAAACGCCTGATGAGCTGAAGGAGTTGGGAAAGGATGAATTGTCAAAACGGCTTTATATCGTAGTGAAATTTAATAATGCAGGTGCTGATGTGTTGTATTTAAGAAACCATCTCAATGCTACCAACGAAAGTGACCTTAAATTCGTTCCAAACAATTTCAATTGTTTGATAGAGCCATACCACTTTGAAATCGATTTGTTGGGGAATATCATTTTTAAAGACTAAACACCTTGATCAAGAAAACTTTGTATTTTGGTAATCCGGCTTATCTTTCGTTGAAGAACGAGCAGATGGTCATCAAACTTCCTGATGTAGAGCACAGTAATCTGCATGAAAATCTGAAGGATCAGGCTGTCACAACGATACCCATTGAAGACATCGGTGTTGTCATCCTCGACAACAGCCAGATTACCATAACCCAAGGACTCATTGCAGCACTGATGCAGAATACAGTGGCATTCATCACATGTGACAATCAGCGCATGCCTACCGGACTTCTCCTACCATTAGAAGGAAACACGGTTCAAAACGAGCGCTTCAGAATGCAACTCGACATGTCACTCCCTTTGAGAAAACAACTTTGGCAACAGACCGTTGTGAGCAAGATTGAGAACCAGGGCTTCTGTCTGCAGAAAAATACAACCAAGTCTTATGCACCGTTAATGGTCATGGCTGGTAATGTCAAGAGCGGAGATCCTGACAACTTTGAAGCCCAGGCAGCGGTATATTACTGGAAGAATATTTTCCCAACCATCCCTGATTTCATAAGGGCAAGAGATGGCTTGTCGCCAAACCATCTCCTCAACTACGGTTATGCCATCTTACGGGCTGTTATCGCAAGAAGTCTTGTTAGTAGCGGCTTGTTACCCGTTTATGGTATCCATCATCATAACCGATATAATGCTTATTGTCTGGCAGATGATATCATGGAGCCTTATCGGCCTTTTGTCGATGACTTCATAATCTCTGTCATGCAACGATATGAAGACATCACCAAACTGACAACTGAAATTAAACGTGATTTACTGGCAATCCCTGTACTTGATGTTAGAATAGATAATAAGCGAAGTCCTCTGATGATTGCCGCAACAACCACATGTGCCAGTTTGGTGAAATGTATTCATGGAGAAATCAGAAAAATAGCTTATCCTTCCTTTGTATGAATCGTCTAAGTGAATATCGTGTGATGTGGGTGATGGTATTTTTTGATCTTCCAACGGTTTCTCAAAAAGAGAAACGAGCCTATATGCTTTTTCGTAAGAATCTGCAGAAAGATGGTTTCACGATGTTTCAGTTCTCTATTTATGTCAGGCACTGTGCCAGTCAGGAAAATGCCCAAGTCCATATTAAGAGAGTAAAGTCTTTTCTTCCTATTTATGGAAATGTCTGCATCACTTGCATTACTGATAAACAATTTGGAGAAATAGAAGTTTTTCAAAATTCTACACCCAAGAAAGCAGATGCACCAGGACAACAACTAGAATTATTTTAAAACATCAAAACCTGCCCAAAAAGCAGGTTTTGATGTTTTAAGCATAAACTTTTTTATTTTCTATTTTCGAATGTAACGAACTGTTTGATTGAATGTTACACGATTCAAGCTGTTTATGCTAGGCCAAAGATACAAAATTGAAAGCAATTCACAAC
>CALNBT010000189.1 GCA_937874345.1 uncultured Prevotella sp. | reverse complement strand
CCGCTTCCTTTTGTTCCGTCAAAAGCTGAATCCGCGGCTATTTGCCAAGAAGTCCTTGATATTCAGACCCAGGCTTTAGGTACTCGGTTGAAGCATATCAATAGCAAAAAGGTATTAATGGGTATTAGTGGTGGCTTGGATTCGACATTGACCCTATTGGCAAGTGTGTCAGTTTTTGATAAATTTGGTTTAGACCGGAAGAATATCATCGGTGTGACGATGCCTGGATTTGGAACGACAGACAGAACTTACAACAATGCTCTTGATTTGATGAAAAGTCTTGGCATAACGATCAAGGAAATCAGTATTGTTCCAAGTGTTACCCAACATTTCGAAGATATCGGGCATCAACTAGACGATCACGATGTAACTTACGAAAATAGCCAGGCCAGAGAACGTACGCAAATTTTGATGGATTTGGCTAATCAGATTGGTGGTACCCATGTTGGAACGGGCGACTTATCAGAACTCGCCTTAGGGTGGGCAACCTTTAACGGTGACCACATGTCTATGTATGATATTAACGGAGGTGTTCCTAAAACTTTGATTCGTTTCATCGTTCGTTATTATGCAGAAAACTTGGCCGATAACGAGGAAACAAAACGTATATTGTTGGATATCTTGGACACGCCAATCTCTCCTGAACTGATTCCTGTAGATGAACAAGGACTACAAAAACAAAAGACAGAAGATTTAGTTGGCCCATACGAACTACACGACTTTTTCCTATATTATTTTGCAAACTATGGATTTGGTCCAAGAAAAATATTCATGCTGGCTCAAAAAGCATTTGGATCGATACAGAAACCATCTGCAGATGGTGATGCTCAAGACGAATATCAGAAAGTAGGTACTTATGATGACGAGACAATAAAGAAATGGTTAAAGGTCTTTTTTTCTCGTTTCTTCTCACAGCAGTTTAAACGTTCTTGTATGCCCGAAGGCCCTCAGGCGGTCAGCGTGAGCCTTAGTCCACGTGGTGGTTGGAATATGCCAAGTGATATATCCAATAGACTGTGGGAAGAAGAGTGTGATTCTCTGTAATAAATATTTTCAAAATTGAAGAAATAAAAAATGGTATATCATTCTTTAATTTGAATCAAATAAAGGAATCCTAGGCAAATTGCCGATCAATTTCCTGGATATCGAATGACAATCTTATGCAGATTGCTCATCGATTTCCAGGATTTTGTTTTATATGAATTTTATGTCATCCGTCATCTGTGATGATGCTTCTAAACCACTGTGGAGAATAATCTTGTGCTATTTTTTAGATGTGCATGCAATTCTCCGTGATAGCCCACCATTTGGGTGTGAAAACCAGCAAGAAATGATAGGAAAAGAAAACAGAGAATTTTGCATGAAAATTCTCTGTGATGCGTCCATGAAATTGTTCTCTGGATAAATTTACTTCACAAAATTACTTTACCAAATGGGTTTAGTGCCAATGTTGCTAATTTCCAATGTTGTTTTCCAAATGGAATGCCAATTATAGTAATAAAAAATAGCAAACCAAAGACAATATGGCTGAGCCAAATCCAAATACCACCAATAAAAAACCAGATGATATTCATGATCGTATTGAGACAACTGAAACTTGGACTCGAATTTATTATCTTTGATCCGAATGGCCACAACATCAACATTCCTATTTTCAGCGTCTGTAACCCAAAGGGGATACCAATAATTGTAACCATCAAAAGAAGACTTGCTAGGAAATACTGCAATGCAGTTTCAAGTCCTCCAAATATCAACCAAATAAAATTTCCTAGGAATTTCATTGATTCAGAAACCGTTAAGAGTTGAAAAAAAATTACTTATTCTTTAATAGATCTCGAATTTCTGTAAGTAATTTTTCTTCTTTTGAAGGTTCTTCTGGTGCCTTTGGCGCTTCTTGCTTTTTCGGGGTTAATGACATGACAGCCTTGACAAGCAAAAACACACAGAAAGCGATAATCAAGAAGTTGACGATTTCTTGTATAAAGTTACCGTAGTTGATCGTCACAGCTTCCATGGTCTTACCATCTGCTCCAAGCTTTTCTCCAAGTTTGAAAGATAAGTCAGTGAAGTTTACACCTCCCAAAAGGAAGCCCAGTGGTGGCATCAAAATATCGTTAACAACAGAAGTCACGATTTTGCCAAATGCAGCACCAATGATTACACCTACAGCCATGTCGACGACATTGCCACGCATGGCAAAATCTTTAAATTCATTTAAAAACTTACTCATAATTACTCTTAAAATAATTTGGTTAATGTTACAAATTGCTATACCGAGTTTTCATAATATTTATCATGCATTTCATACCTCAAAGAGTTCTATTTATACATGACTATTTTTATATATTTTAATACTAGTATGCTATGCAAATATAGAAAAAAAATTGTAACTTTGCACGTGTAAGAAAAAAATGTTGTAAAGATGTTATCTTTTCGTGATCTTCAAGGTTTATGATATTACATTTGGATGACAATTATTATAAGTAATATAGATTATTTAACCCTTTAATAAAAAAGAAAAATGATTAAAATTGGTATTAACGGTTTTGGCCGTATTGGCCGTTTCGTTTTCCGCGCATCTTTGGAAAAGGAAAATGCAAAAGATGTTGTTGTAGTTGGTATTAACGACCTTTGCCCGGTTGATTACTTGGCTTACATGTTGAAATATGACACAATGCACGGACAGTTCGATGGTACTATCGAGGCTGACGTTGAGAAATCACAACTGATTGTTAACGGTAACGTAATCCGCGTTACTGCAGAGCGTAATCCTGCTGATTTGAAGTGGGATGCTATCGGTGCTGAATATGTTGTTGAATCAACAGGTCTTTTCTTGACAAAAGAGAAGGCACAGTCTCATATTGAAGCCGGTGCTAAATATGTTGTTATGTCTGCTCCTTCTAAGGATGATACTCCTATGTTCGTTTGCGGCGTAAATGATGACAAGTATGTTAAGGGAACACAGTTTGTTTCTAACGCTTCTTGCACAACAAACTGCTTGGCACCAATCGCTAAGGTTTTGAATGATAAGTTTGGTATCACAGACGGTTTGATGACAACTGTTCACTCTACAACTGCAACTCAAAAGACTGTTGATGGCGTTTCTATGAAGGACTGGCGCGGTGGTCGTGCTGCTTCTGGCAACATTATCCCTTCTTCTACTGGTGCTGCAAAGGCTGTAGGTAAGGTTATTCCTGAGTTGAACGGCAAATTGACAGGTATGTCTATGCGTGTTCCTACTTTGGATGTTTCTGTAGTTGACTTGACTGTTAACTTGGCTAAACCAGCTAAGTATGACGAAATTTGCCAGGCAATGAAAGAAGCTTCTGAAGGCGAATTGAAAGGTATTCTAGGATATACCGATGAGGATGTTGTTTCTTCAGACTTCTTGGGTGACGCACGTACTTCAATCTTCGATGCTAAGGCTGGTATTGCTTTGACTGATACATTCGTAAAGGTTGTATCTTGGTACGACAATGAAATTGGTTACTCACACAAAGTTGTTGAGTTGATCAAACGTATGGCTAAGATTAATGGCTAAGCAAAATTAGTCGTTTAACGATAATTTAAGCCGTTCGATTGAGGTCGAACGGCTTTTTTTGATTATATTTGTCGGCATGAAGATGATTACCATACTAGGACCGACGGCGAGTGGCAAAACAACTTTGGCCACTTCTTTGGCTGCTGAGTTGGGCGCTGAAATCATCAGTGCAGACAGCCGACAGGTATATCGTGGCATGGATATTGGTACAGGAAAAGATCTAGCTGATTATCATCTTGATGGAAAAGATATACCTTATCATCTGATTGATATCGTGGAAGCTGGAACCAGGTATAATCTTTTTCAATATCAACAAGATTTTCATCAGGTTTATCAAGACATTTTACAAAGAGGTTCTTTGCCTATTTTATGTGGAGGGACCGGTTTGTATATCGAAGCCGTCTTAAAAGGTTATTCATTGTCTCCTGTTCCACAAAATCCGTCATTGAGAGATCGCTTGGCTTCTTTGGAACTTCCGGAATTAACGGAAATGTTGATTGATTTAAAAGAGAAAAATCATGCCGTGATGCATAACAAGTCAGATGTTGATACGGTTCAAAGAGCTATCAGAGCGATAGAAATTGAAACTTATTTATTGGATCAACCGGCACACGATAGAAGTTTGCCTGCTGTAGATGCTTGTATCTTTGGAATATTTGTTGATCGTGAAGAAAGACGTCAAAAGATTACCGAACGATTGAATTTCCGTTTAGAACATGGTATGATTGAAGAAATTCAATCTTTGCTGGTAAGGGGTATTCCTGCTTCAGATTTGGAATACTACGGTTTGGAGTACAAGTTTGTAACAGAATATGTATTAGGTAAACGGTCTTACGACGAAATGTTCAATGCTTTAGAAATCGCTATCCATCAGTTTGCTAAACGACAGATGACCTGGTTTAGGGGAATGGAACGCCGTGGATTTACCATTCATTGGATGGATGCAAGTTTACCGATTAAAACGAAAATAGAAAAAATCAGAGCGATATATGGTTATTGATAATAAACGATGGGGAATACTGTATTGTCCAAAGGGAAGCACGATTAGACCCAACAAAAGATGGGAACGTGTAGAAAAGGCTTTGCGAGATAATAACATTGATTATGATTATGTTCAAAGCGAAAATACAGGTAGCGTTGAGAGATTAATCAAGATGTTTACGAATTCGGGATACGAGACAATTGTCATTGTTGGAGGAGATTCTGCCTTGAATGATGCCGTGAATTGTCTGATGCAGATTGATTCTGAAAAACGAAAAAAAATCTCTATTGGTCTCATTCCGAATGGCGTAATGAATGATTTTGCTCATTTTTGGTATATGCGAGAAGACGACGAAGACCGGCTGATCAGATCTTTTAAAAGGAAGCGTATTAAGAAGATTGATTTAGGGTGTATCAGATACCATAACAAATATGGAGAACCTTGCAGAAGGTATTTCCTGAATTGCGTAAATGTCGGATTTATTGCTGCAATCATGAACATTCGCAGAAAAACCAGGCATCTTTTGAAATCACGTACTTTGTCCTTTCTGTTTTCATTTGTATTGATGATTTTCCAAAGACCAGATTACAAGATGCATATCAAAATCAATACGGATGAAGTTAAGCGTAAAGTAATGACAGTCTGTGTCGGCAATGCTTTAGGTTATGGACAAACTCCAAACGCAGTTCCATATAATGGACAATTAGATGTTTCAGTTGTTTTTCACAGTGAAATGACTCAACTATTCGATGGTATCTATCTTTTTTTAAAAGGAAAATTTCTGAACCATCGCAATGTTTCGCCTTATCGGACAAAGAAAGTTGAATTTTTGGATGCCGAATATGCAATGGTGGGAATTGATGGCCGCCTAATGAAGACACCCAAAGGCCCTTTTACGATTTTTATAGAACCTGAAGTTATCAATTTCTTATTACCCGATTAAAATAGTTTTACCTGAATCGACTTATGATCGATCTCAAAGATAAATCTGAACCCGAAAAATATACATTTAAATATGTTGTTTTTCGGGATTATCATGATTGGCATACAAAATTTTATTGATTTAATTTTGTATTCAATTGAAAAATGCTTAATTTTGAATTCGTGAGGTGTGCTGAAAGTAGAGTAGGTATTATCTTAACTGAATTTTGATTTTAAACTATAACCTAAATCCTGACTATGAGTTATTTGAGATTTGAAAAGGCATTTATGACCAACCTAGAGGAATCTCTTCAAAGGGAATTGTTGCGCACGAATCGGTCTGGAGCTTATTCTTGTTCTACTATAGTCGACTGTAACTCACGTAAATATCATGGACTTTTAGCTGTGCCTGTTCCTGAATTGGACGATGACAATCATGTATTGCTTTCTTCTCTTGACGTGACAGTAATACAGCATGGTGCTGAGTTCAACCTTGGATTGCATAAGTATCAAGGAAATCATTTCAGTCCGAACGGACATAAGTATATTCGTGAATTTGATTGTGATAGGGTGCCAACAACCATCTATAGGGTCGGGGGAGTGTTACTAAAACGTGAAGTAGTTTTTCAACATTACGAAGACAGAATTCTGATCCGCTACACGCTGCTAGAAGCACATTCTTCGACAACACTTCGGTTCAGACCTTTTTTGGCTTTCAGAAGTGTTCGACAATTTACCCACGAGAATGCTATTGCAAGTAGAGCCTATGATGAAGTGAAAAATGGCATTAAAACTTGTATGTATGCTGGTTATCCTGACTTATATATGCAATTTTCTAAGGAAAACAAATTTGTCTTTCAACCAGATTGGTATAGAGGAATTGAGTATTATAAAGAACAGGAACGTGGTTATGCGTCTAACGAAGATCTGTATGTACCGGGATATTTTGAAATGAAGATAAAAAAGGGTGAATCTATTGTATTTTCAGGTTCTACTTCTTCATGTCAAGCAGCTGATTTTGAAAAATTGTTTGATCAGGAAGTAGCTGAAAGAAACCCTAGGGATAATTTTTTTCATTGTCTTGTAAACGCAGCACATCAATTCCATAATCGTTCTTCAGAAGATGAAAGATACATTTTGGCTGGATATCCATGGTTTAAAAGCAGAGCCAGAGATACATTTATTTCTTTGCCGGGACTGACCTTGTCTATAGAAGAAGATGACTATTTTGACTTGGTTATGCAAACAGGAAGTAGGGGACTTGTTGAGTTTATGGAAAACAAACCACTTTCTGTGAGCATTTATGAGATTGACCAACCTGATGTGTTGTTGTGGGCTGTTTGGGCAATTCAACAATACGCTAAAGAAGTTGGTGAAGACAAATGTATTGGGAAGTATTGGGATTTATTGATACGAATTGTTTCATTTATTGAATCTAATAAACATCCCAATCTTACATTGGAACCAAATGCTCTGCTAAAGACAGACGGAAAAGACAGACCTGTCACTTGGATGAATTCCACATTAAACGGCCATCCCGTTGTTCCCAGAACTGGGTATATCGTCGAATTTAATGCATTATGGTATAATACATTGATGTTCATAGCCTCTCTTGCTCGACTAAAAGAAGATGAGACAACGGCAACTCACTATGATCAAATGGCTCAAAAATGTAAAGAGTCGTTTGTGAATACTTTCTTCAATGAACATGGTTATTTGTTTGATTTTGTTGAAGAAGGAGGTCTACAAGATTGGAGCGTAAGACCTAATATGATATTTCCTGTTGCTTTCGATTATTCACCATTGGATCAACTACAAAAGAAAAGTGTATTGGATGTATGTACAAGAGAATTGCTAACTCCTAAAGGACTACGTTCATTGTCTCCTAAGAGCAGTGGATATAACCCAATGTATGTTGGCCCGCAGATGCAAAGGGATGCTGCTTACCACCAAGGAACAGCTTGGCCTTGGTTAGGAGGTTTCTATATGGAAGCTTGCTTAAAACTTTATAAACGCACTCGACTTAGCTTTATTGAGCGTCAGATGGTTGGATACGAAGACGAAATGACCCAACATTGCATCGGGACAATCCCAGAATTGTTTGATGGAAATCCACCATTCAAGGGCCGTGGTGCAATCTCTTTTGCAATGAATGTAGCCGAAATTTTAAGAGCCCTCAAGCTATTAGAAAAATATAAATATTAAAATGGACGAAAACAGATGAAAGTTTTAATGTTTGGATGGGAATTTCCACCTCATATTCTTGGCGGTTTGGGGACAGCTAGTTTTGGTATAGCCGAAGGACTCCATGCGCAAGGAGATATTGATATTACCTTTTGTCTTCCTAAACCATGGGGAGATGAAGATCAGACAAATGCCCATATTGTTGCGATGAACAATGTTCCAATTGCATGGCGTGATGTTAATTATGATTATGTAAAAGGTCGAATTGGTGATGTTACTGATCCCGAAGAGTACTTTAAGTTTCGAGATCATCTTTATGCCGATTTTAATTATATGCATACAAATGATCTTGGTTGTGTTGAATTTTCAGGAAGATATCCTAATAACCTGCATGAAGAAATAAACAATTACTCTATTGTTGCCGGTGTGGTATCCCGTTCGATAGAATTTGATATCATTCATGCACATGATTGGCTTACTTATCCTGCTGGAATACATGCAAAGAAGGTAAGTGGAAAGCCCTTATGCATTCATGTTCATGCTACAGATTTTGATCGTAGTAGAGGACACGTGAACCCAACTGTCTATGCGATAGAAAAGAATGGCATGGATAATGCTGATTGTATTATGTGCGTAAGTGAACTAACCAGACAAACAGTTATTCATCAATATCACCAAAATCCCAAAAAATGCTATACTGTTCATAATGCAGTTTATCCTTTAAAGAAAGAGATACAAGATATACCAAGAACTGATCATTATGGAAAAGAGAAGATCGTAACCTTTCTTGGAAGATTGACTATGCAGAAAGGCCCTGAATATTTTGTAGAAGCGGCAAATATGGTTCTTCATCGAACACGCCATATAAGATTCTGTATGGCAGGTTCAGGGGATATGATGGACCAAATGATCTATCTAGCTGCAGAAAGAGGTATTGCCGACAGATTCCATTTTCCAGGATTTCTACGTGGCAAACAAGTATATGATTGTCTAAAAGCTTCTGATGTCTATGTTATGCCCTCAGTCAGTGAGCCATTTGGTATTTCTCCACTGGAGGCAATGCAATGTGGTACTCCGACAATTATCTCGAAACAGAGTGGATGTGCTGAAATCCTTCATAATTGTATCAAAGTGGATTATTGGGATATTCATGCGATGGCTGATGCCATGTATTCGATTTGTCATAATGAAAGCCTCTTCAAGTATTTGCAAGAAGAAGGAAAAAACGAAGTAGATCAAATTACCTGGGAGAAAGTTGGATGGTGGATACGTGAACTGTATGAACGTACTCTTGGTTGGCGATAATACCATTCATGTTTCCCCAATAATAATAACGAATAACCATAAAGCGAATGAAAACAATTTGTTTATATTTTGAAATACATCAAATTATCCATTTAAAACGCTATAGATTCTTTGATATTGGTACTGATCATTACTATTATGATGATTATGAGAATGAACGTACAATGGCAGACATTGCCGTTCATTCATACATGCCGGCACTCAATACATTGTTAGAGATGATAAAAGAAAATGGAAAATACTTTAAAGTCGCATTTTCCCTTTCTGGTGTTGGTATGGAACAAATGGAAGTTCATGCTCCACAGGTTCTTGAAAAGTTACAAGAATTGAACGAAACCGGATGTGTGGAATTTCTTGCTGAACCATATTCTCATGGATTATCATCCCTTGTCAATGAACAATGTTTCGCGTCAGAGGTAGAAAGACAGTGTATAAAAATGAAGGAGTACTTCGGACAATCGCCAAAGGTTCTTCGTAACTCATCATTGATTTACAGCGACGATATTGGACAGCAAGTATCACTGATGGGCTTTAAAGGTATGTTGACAGAGGGTGCCAAACATGTATTAGGCTGGAAGTCACCTCATTATCTTTATAGTTGTGCATTGGCTCCTGAACTAAAGCTCTTGTTGAGAGATATCGAGCTAAGTGATGATATTTCATTGCGTTTTAATAATCGCGATTGGGATCGGTATCCTTTGTTTGCAGATCATTATATTGATCGAATTGCGCTTCTTCCGGAGAAAGAGAAAGTGATTAATATCTTTATGAATTTATCCGCCATAGGAATGGAACAGCCGCTCAGTAGCAATATTCTTGATTTCTTTAAAGCATTACCTGCATCTGCGAAAGAGAAAGGGATTACGTTCTCGACACCATCAGAGATTTGTGAGAAAGTTCCTTCTGTTGCTACCTTAGAAGTGCCTGATACATTGAGCTGGAATGATGAAGAAAGGGACATTTCCTCTTGGCTTGGAAACCAAATGCAACGTGAAGCATTTAATAAGTTGTATAGTGTTGCAGACAGAGTAAGGATTGCTGATGATCCTAGAATTAATCAGGATTGGGATTATTTACAAGCAAGTAATAATTTCCGTTTTATGACAACTAAATCTTCAGGTGTAGGTATTGATCGAGGAATTTATAGTAGTCCGTTTGATGCGTTTACTAACTATATGAATATTGTCGGGGATTTTATCAATCGAGTGAATTCTCTTTATTCGGAAGATATCGATAATGAAGAACTTAATTCTCTTCTTACCACGATTCGTAATCAAGGTGAGGAGATAGAGATGAAAGAAAAAGAAATTGCTCGCCTTCAAACAAAGATAGAAATAACAGAAGCTGCTAATGATAAACTGAAAGCAGAATTAGAAAACAAGAAACATGCTTCTGCAAACAAGCCTAAAAAGATTTCTAAACCATCTTCTGCAAAAGATATTGAGAGCTAAAAGCAGAGAGGATGTAAGCTCTTCATCAAAAAAAGAGCTCCTATTGAATCTTCAAGCATTGTTTGTATTCTAATATTAAATAATAGAAGGGCTTCCAATAGAGCTCTGTCGATTTAAAGTTGTCCCTTGAAAAGTTAATTTTAGCGAGAGCTGGTACTATCGTGGGCTTTTACTAAAATTGACTTTTTAGGGAGACGGCTATTTATAATTATTTTAGACGTAAAGGATATCTAGCCGGCTGTTAACTTTCAGATGCTTTTATTTATTAAACTGCACTTTTATTTTTTATTTCTTTTCGGAATTGTTCTGGCGATTTACCTGTTATCTTTTTGAATAATCGTGAATAATAATGACAGTCATCAATTCCAACTTTGTAGCAGACTTGATTTATTTTCATTTTTGTGGTTTCCAAAAGAAAGCATGTTCGTAATATTTTTTGTCGGTTAAAATAGGCAATTGGACTTTCTCCTATTTTTTGTTTGAACAAGGATGACAGGTATGATGGAGAATATCCCAAATAATTTGCTATATCATCAATAGATAAATGTTTGTGCAAATTTTCTTTCATATAATGAATAGCAGTAGTGATAATTTCGCTATCGAGGTTTTGGCTTGGTGCGTCACGAAATTGAATAAGGTAGAGCATTGAAGCTAGATAGAAGTGTAGAAGAGATGAAGCATATCTAAAGTCTTCAATTCCGCTACCATTAAGAATAGTATTGAATATTTCCTCGAAAAGATTGTTTCTATTATAAATGCGGGAATTTAGTCGAGGTTTGATATCTATGGGATCAGTGTTCTCTGACACATAATACTCAGCATGTGAACCGTTGAAATGAATCCAATAAATTGTCCATGGGTCATCATCGTCAGCTCCATAAGAGTGAGGCTTCAATATCGGAAGAATGATATATTGATCATTATTTAATTTGTGTCTTATTCCATCAATTTCGTACCATCCTTTACCATTGACGCAATATAAGAGTACATACTGATTGATTGGTTTTTTTCTTTCACAGTAGTGATTCTCGGCATGTGGATAATATCCAATAGCTGTGACATAAAGACTGGAGACAAGAGGATCATTTTGCTCCCAATCTAAAATAACTCTGGGCAAAACTATAGAAAGTTCACCAT
>CALNBT010000188.1 GCA_937874345.1 uncultured Prevotella sp. | reverse complement strand
AGGTAAAAGGTACTACGAATGGTACCATTACCGGTCTTGATGGCGACTTTAGTCTTTCTAATGTTTCGAATGGTGATATCATTCTAATCTCTTATGTAGGATATGATCCTGTCCAGGTTGTCTGGAAGGGATCCAATCTCAATATTGTGATGAAAGAAAGTGCTCAGGCACGGAGTGAAGTTGTTGTAACAGGTTATGGTGGCAAACAAAGCCGTATGAACGTTACCAACTCTATTGCTAAAGTGAAAGATGAGACGTTTAAGGTTGGTGTGTTTTCTAACCCAGCTCAAGCACTTTCTGGTGCTGTTTCAGGTTTACGCGTGATGCAAACTTCAGGTAATCCAGGTGCAGCACCTACTGTCGTTCTCCGTGGTGGTACCAATCTCGATGGTTCTGGTTCTCCGCTCGTTATCGTTGACGGGCAGTTGCGTGGAAGTCTTTCAGATATCAACCCAGAGGATATTGAATCAATGGACGTCATGAAAGATGCCGGTGCAACGGCTATCTATGGTGCCCGTGCCTCAAATGGTGTCATTATGATCACCACCAAGTCAGGTAAAGCAGGACATTCAGAAATTAACTTTAAAGCAAAAGTTGGTTTAAACTATATTCATTTGCCACAACAGTTCCTCGGTGCAAAAGACTATATCACTTATCAACGTGAAGCTTATGCGAATGCAGCTTGGGCAAGTACAAGTAGTTTGAGCGGTGCCACTCCGATGGGAACCGGAAATGTTTATGGCAGTAAGATGGCTTGGAACATTATGGGTTATGATGCAAATAATGCAGATCAGCAAAATCTCTTGAAGCAAGGCTGGCAATTGATGAACGATCCCTTGGATCCTACCAAACAGATCATTTATAAGGATACACCTGTTCAGCAATATGCTTTCAACAATCCTTCTGTTACACAGGATTACAATGTCAACATGTCTGGTGGTAACGACAAGGGTACTTACTATGCCGGTTTGGGTTACAACAATTCAGAAGGTGCACCTGTTACGTCTTACTACAAACGTTATAGTTTCTTGTTGAACGGCACCTACCAACTCACCAAATGGTTGAAGAGCACTTCAAACTTTAACTACAACCGTGCCAATTGGCAATCCATGCCGGGTTCGCAAGGTGATGAGGCTAACTATTTCGGTCGTTTGCAATCTGTTCCTCCAACAGCTCGCTTCGTTGATGAAAATGGCAACAACCTATTGGGATCTAGTATTGGTGATGGTAACCAATATTTCCAGCCAAATAAATGGAACATCGACAATCAGTCAGATAAGTTCACCATGACTCAAAGCTTCGAGGCTAAACTGATGAAGAACCTTACTTTGAAGACCATGGGTGCATGGTATTATTCTGAAGGATGGTATGAAAACTTCACACAGGATTATCAGACCAACAATAACGGTTCTCTTAACACCACTCGTAATTCAAGCAACCAGTTCAGCCGTGGCTTTACTCAGACTTATAACCTTGTGTTGAACTACAACGCCGAAGTTGCCCCTAACCACAACCTGGATTTGATGCTTGGTACCGAGTACTATGATTTGTTGACCAAGGGATTCTATGCCGCTGGTTCTGGAGCTCCAACAGATGCTTTCCAAGACTTGCAGCTCACCAGCAGCGATAAGGGCAAACGCAGTATTGACTCGTCGCATAGTGAATACCGTATTCTATCTTATTTCGGCAGAGCCAACTATAATTATATGGGCAAATATTTGCTTTCTGCTGTATTCCGTTATGATGGCTATTCATCTTTACTGGGCAATAACCGCTGGGGATTCTTCCCAGGTTTGTCAGCTGGTTGGTTGTTCTACAAGGAAGACTTTGTTAAGAATGCCATTCCTGCGCTCTCTTTCGGTAAGTTGCGTGCCAGCTACGGTGTAAACGGTAACGCTTCAACCATTGGAGCTTATACGCTGCAGGGAAGTTACAACTCAGCACAATATAACGGCAATGTGGGTTATCTTATCGGTACGTTGCCTAATCCGGGATTGCGTTGGGAACGTACGACGACACAAGAGATTGGTTTGGATTTGAGCTTCTTCAATAATCGTTTGAACGGTAACCTGACCTATTATAACCGTTTGACTTCAGACAAGCAAGCTTCCATGAGTTTGCCGAGCACTACCGGTTTCTCGTCTATCACGAACAACAATGGTTCATTCCGCAACCGCGGTGTTGAATTTGATATATCTGCCGACATCCTCAAGACCCAGGACATGCTTTTCAAAGTAGGAGGGAATATCTCTTACAACAAGAATATTGTCGAATCATTGCCTAGCGATGGATTACCAAACAACCGCCAAGGTGGTATGCAAATCTACACAGGCAAGGGCAATGACCTGCAATGGGTAGGTGGTTACCAAGAGGGACAGGAGCCAGGTGTTCTCGTTGCGTATGTATTCCAAGGAATTTATAAAACAAAGGAGGAAATCCCGGGTAACTTGGTCATCAAATCGGGTAACTTGAGAGGTTCATACATCTATGGTCCGGATGCCTATGCGGCACTAACTCCTGCTCAGCAGAAGAATGCCATCGCTTTACAGCCTGGAGATGCCAAATGGAAAGACATCAATGGAGATGGAATGATCGACAGCTTCGACCAAGTGGTAGTAGGTAATACGACACCTCACTGGATTGGTGGACTCAACTTTACTTTCTTCTGGAAAGGATTCACCCTTTACAGTGCGATGGACTATGCGTTTGGATTCTGGAACTACGACCCTGTTACTCCATGGTACCTCGGCGATATGCAAGGTACATATAATGCAAGTACAGAAGTGCTGAACTCTTGGACGGCAACGAACGTTAATGCCAAGTACCCTCGTTATGTGTGGGCAGACCAATACGGTGCAGGTAACTATAATCGTACATCTACACTTTTTGCCTTCAGAGGCGACTATCTGTCCTTCCGTGAACTATCTTTGTCTTATACCTTGCCGAAAGCATGGGCTCAGAAGATTGCTTGT
Organism: uncultured Prevotella sp.; assembly: GCA_937874345.1. Lineage (GTDB taxonomy): Bacteria > Bacteroidota > Bacteroidia > Bacteroidales > Bacteroidaceae > Prevotella. The sequence goes on along the minus strand of CALNBT010000188.1, from coordinate 1,998 downwards.
CAACAAGTTGACTTCTCAATTACAGGACAGAATCTGGGTTATTTAAGAAGCTCTAAAATTGCTGTTCCTGAATCAATCCAAGCCGGTGGTGCTTATTCTGGTACAGGTTATCCTTTGCCACGTACCGTATTATTTGGTGTTAATGTGAAGTTCTAATTTTCAAAGTATAAAACAATTATGAAAACGAAAATATTTAAATATGGGATGATGTTGGGCATTGCTTCTATGATGCTTGCTTCTTGCGCCGACAGTCTCAACCTTGGTCCTATTGACTATTTCGGAAGTCAGAACTACTGGCAGACGGAAGCACAGGTGGATGGCTATATTGATGGCCTGCACAAGAATTTGCGTGATTACGATTGGACACATCAAATTGTGTTTGGAGAATTGCGCGGTGGTATTTACAATAATGGAACTGGATCTGACGGTACGTCACTTTCAAGTCTGGATATTGTAAACCAGAACTTCGATGCCGACCACACCGGCGTTTCGAAATACGGTGATGTCTATGGTCGTATTACCAACTGTAACCTTTTCATCGAGCGTGTGACACCTGCAACTTTCTTGCCCGATGCAAAGAAAAACTATTATCTGGGTATTGCCTACGGTCTTCGTGCTTTTTATTATTTCGATCTCTATCGTGTTTACGGTGGAGCTCCACTTCGTCTCGATGCTGCTGTTGTTGATGGACAAACAGATCCTAACAAATTGTACATGGCTCAGAGTAAGCCTAGCGAGGTAATGGCACAAATCAAGAGTGACCTGGATAAGTCCATGCAATTCTTTGGTGATGCAAATAACCTTGACCCATACAACCGCGGTTTGAAAGTTTATTGGTCTAAAGCAGCTACAGAGGCTCTTATGGCTGATGTCTATATGTGGAATGCAAAGGTTACCATCGGTGACCAGAAGGCTACACCAGCCGACTTGGCTGTAGCAAAGCAACATTTGCTCAACCTCACAACCAACTATGGCTTAAAGATGCTTGACAAGTTCAGCGATGTATTTGATTCTAAAAACCATAAGGGTAACTCTGAAGTTATTTTCGCGATCCGTTACACCGATGGAGAACAAAACAACGGTAACTGGCCTTACTATACCTACAGTATGAATACAGGTCAGCTTCATACAAAGGCATACCAGGAAGATGGTACTACATGGAACAACGACCCCTTTGGTTTGAAGACAGGATATGTGATGCGTTATGAATATACACTTGATTTGTTCAAGACATTCGACAAAGCCGACACCCGTCGTCTGGCAACGATGACTCCTGCTTATTTGATCAGCAAGACAACCAATAAGCCAGACTCACTCTATGGTGTTCCTTGTAGTAAGAATATCGGTGAGATCAATGCAACGGGTGACCGTGTCTTTGATGGTGACGATATATACTACCGCTTGCCTTGGGTCTATCTTAGCTTGGCTGAAATTGCCAACGATGAAGGCAATAACGCTGATGTCGAGAAATACGTCAACCTTGTTCGTCAACGTGCTTATGGAACCAATTGGAGTGACCAGTATAAGTTCACAGCTGGAGATTACACCACAAACATCTTGACAATCTTGCACGAAAAAGACAAAGAATTTGTACAAGAAGGACAACGCTGGTGGGATTTGAACCGTATGACCTTGACGAAGAATGGCGATCATCTCGTATTCTGCAAAGAAGGTTCTGTCAAAGGTAATTTGCCTATCTTGAACAAGTCAACAGAGGCTTACAAAGTTCTTTGGCCACTTGACAAGACGATCTTGGGCAATGATCCAACCTTGTTGCAGACACCGGGTTATGGTGCTGCCGCTCAACAAGCTGAGCAACAATGGTAAAAACGGTATTCCATGTATGCCACCGTGCAGAAATGGATAACGGTAACAATTGAAATCTACAATAGGTTTAGTTAAAGATATCTGGATGCACATTTTCTGAAGAGACTTCCGAAAGCTTCTTAACGCTTTCGGAGTCTGCTTCAGAATTTAAAACCTCTTTGATATGTCTAT
>CALNBT010000187.1 GCA_937874345.1 uncultured Prevotella sp. | reverse complement strand
ATAAGACAGGCCTTCGGTGGCGTGGTTACGGCAGAATGTTCTTAAAAGGATTAATAGAAGAAATATGAATCAAATCTTTCAAACAGAGTCAGCAACACGTTGGCAGCGAGTGAAATGGAGCCTTCGGGTGTTGCTGTTTATGGCAGCGATCCTGGTTGCTGTATTCATCACGATGTTCATTATTGAACAAAATCCTTCAGTGCCATTCAAGCAAGATTACAAAAGTGTCGTCACAGCTTCAAAACCCTATTTGAAAAATAACAAGCTAGCGAGCGAATACAAGGGCTTTCGTAATGAGATTAAGGATAACAAGCCTCAATTGGGTTATGCCAAGGTCAAGGCTCAGCGTTTGAAGAAGATCAAGCGTTATGGAGGATCTACCCCCGAGGCCGTTCGACAGAATATTGACAGTTGGTGGTCAACACCTGCGGGTATTCGCTCGGCCTTCTATGTAAATTGGGACCCCATGGCCTATGCATCCCTCAAGCAACACATCCGTAAGTTGAACCTGGTGTTGCCCGAATGGTATTTTCTGAATCCCAAGACCGGAGAACTGGAAAGTCGTATCGACGGAAAGAGCTTCGAACTGATGAAGAAGAGTGGGGTGCCGGTGATGCCTTTGTTGACCAACAACTACAACCAGAACTTCAATGCGGCAACAGTCTCCATGATTCTGCACAATCCCGCCAAGCGACATAAACTTATTCGATCGCTGAGAAATGAATGTGTAAAGCATGGCTTTATTGGTATCAACATCGACTTTGAGGAACTGACAGAGAAATATAATGAACCGCTTACCGGTTTTATGGCTGAATTGTCATCGACCTTCCATGCTGCTGATCTCTATGTAACGCAAGATATCATCCCTTTCAATGAAGACTTTGATGTCAAATCTCTTGCTCAATACAATGATTTCCTCTTCTTGATGGCTTATGATGAGCACAGTTTAACGAGTGAGCCTGGACCATTAAGCTCACAACGCTGGATTGAAGCTGCTGTCGACCAGGCTGCAAAGGATATTCCGAGCGAGAAACTGATTTTGGGTATGGCTGCCTACGGATACGACTGGACTTCGAAAGGTGATGAGAACCAATCGCTTTCGTATCAGGATGCACTGTCTGTGGCAGATGCTGTCGGGACGCTTCCTCGTTTTGATGAAGATACTTACAACTTGGATTTTTCGTATACCGATAATAATCATGAGACTCACACCATCTATATGACGGATGCTGTGACCCAATTTAACGTGATGCGTTTTGGCGTGGTCAGTGATTTGGCCGGCTTTGGTGTGTGGCGTTTGGGAACAGAGGACAGTCGTCTGTGGCATTTCTATCACAAAGACCTGTCGTATGATAAGGTCGCCGAGTCGAAGGTCAAAGACCTGGAACATCTTTCGGGTAGTAAGAGTGTTAGCTATGTCGGTACGGGTGAGGTTCTCGATGTGATCGGTACCCCTCGTTCGGGCAGGGCGACTGTCCAGATGGATTCTTCACTCATGTTGATTTCTGCCGAGAATTATCAGAAACTGCCCGCCTGTTATGAACTGAGAAAGTTTGGTCAGGCAAAAGACAAGCAGCTGTTGATTACTTTTGACGATGGTCCCGATAGCCGTTGGACACCAAAAATATTGAACATCCTTGACAAGTACAAGGTAAAGGCAGCCTTCTTTATGGTTGGTTTGCAGATGGAGAAGAATCTACCGATCGTACAGGATGTGGCAAGGAGAGGTAACCTCATTGGAAACCACACCTTTACCCATGCGAATGTGGCTGAGAACTCGCCCGAACGTACTGCGATGGAGTTAAAGCTCACCCGTCTGTTGTTGGAGAGTATCACCGGCAACAGTACCATCTTGTTCCGTGCACCTTATAATGCCGACAGTGATCCTACGGGCTATGAAGAAATTTTGCCTATCGTGCTGGCACGAAAAGAAAACTACCTCGATGTAGGTGAGGCCATTGACCCGGAAGACTGGTTGCCGGGCATCACCGCTGATGAGATCTTCAACAGAGTGGTGAAGGGTGTTAATCAGAACTATGGTCATATCATCCTTTTGCACGATGCCGGCGGAACCACCCGAGAGGCTACCATCCAGGCACTGCCCCGCATCATTGAGTATTTCCAAAAGCGAGGCTATCAGTTTATCTCTCTCGACCAATATCTGGGCAAGACACACCAGCAACTCATGCCACCCGTTCCAAAGGGTGAAGAGTATTATGCCATGCAGTCGAACCTGTTGCTTGCGTCGTTGATTTATAACATCGGCGATTTCGTTGTGGCGCTGTTCATCGTTTTCATCATTCTGGGCTTCTGTAGACTGTTCTTTATGTTTGGGCTTACCATCAAGGAACGCCGTAAGGCACGTAAACTGCATCTGACACGATGGTCAGCAGAGGAGGCTCCTTTGGTATCCGTCATCGTTCCGGCCTATAACGAGGAGGTCACGGCAGTCTCTTCACTCAACAACTTGTTGAAGCAAGACTATTCTAACTTTGATATCATCTTTGTGGATGATGGCAGTAAGGACGAGACCTATAAGCGGGTAACAGAGGCGTTTGCTGGTAATGATAAGATAAAGTTACTGACCAAGCCCAATGGCGGAAAGGCAACGGCTTTGAACTTTGGTATTGAAAACACACAGGCAGAATATGTAGTCTGCATCGATGCCGATACGAAGTTGAGCCGTGATGCCATTTCGATACTGATGAGTCATTTCAAGGCCGATGCCGAAGAGAAGGTTGGCGCTGTTGCCGGTAACGTAAAGGTGGGTAACCAACGCAATTTCCTCACCCGTTGGCAAGCCATCGAATATACCACCAGTCAGAACTTTGACCGTCAGGCTTATGCTGCCATCAATGCTATCACAGTCGTCCCGGGTGCGATTGGTGCTTTCCGGCGTAAAGCTATTCAGGATGCTGGTGGACTGACCACGGATACCTTGGCTGAAGACTGCGATTTGACCATCCGCATTATCCGTACGGGTTATCTTGTAGAGAACGAGAACCATGCCGTAGCGATGACCGAGGCACCTGAGAAAGTGAAACAGTTCATGAAACAGCGTACCCGTTGGAGCTTCGGTGTGATGCAGACTTTCTGGAAACACCGTGATGCGATGTTCCATTCAAGGTATAAGGGACTTGGCATGTGGGCACTTCCCAATATGTTGTTGTTCCAGTTCATCATCCCGACGTTTTCACCGCTGGCAGATATCCTGATGATTCTCGGTTTGTTCTCGGGCAATGCCTGGCAAATCTTTATTTACTATCTTCTCTTTACACTGGTCGACAGCAGTGTGTCGCTGATGGCTTATCTCTTTGAACGTGAAAAGTTGGGCGTGTTGTTGTGGATTATCCCGCAGCGCTTCTTCTATCGTTGGATGATGTATCTTGTTCTCTTCCGCAGTTACAAGAAAGCCTTAAAGGGAGAATTGCAGTTGTGGGGCGTGTTGAAACGTACCGGTAACGTAAATGATCTGTAATCTTTACATATAATTCTTCGAATTTTCTTGATGCTTTCAGCATTAATGATTATCTTTGACATGCAGGGAATGATCTTGGGTGGTTGATTCAAACCCTCGGATATTCTCTGCATGTTAAGGAAAAGTGCAAACCGTTGGCCTTTGAAAGACAGGGTTGGGTGGAAGTTCTTTCAGCAGATGCTTATCTTTCATCAACTTTCATTTGGTCTGGTTCCGCGGATGCCTGTATTCCTGTTTGAGTGTTTTACAAAGATAAATCATTAATAAGTCAAACAATATGAAAGATTTTTTAGATTTATGCGAGAGCCGCTTTGCTGTCAGGAAATTTACCGATGAGCCTGTGAGCAATGAAGACTTAGAGTATATCAAGTCTGCTATTCTGTTGTCGCCTTCAGCAGCCAACAGACAGCCCTGGAAGTTTCTCATCGTCACATCTGAAGAAGGAAAAGATAAACTGCGTACCTGTTACGATGGCCAATGGTTCAGAACGGCACCCATGTATTTTGTTTGCATGAAGAATCCTTTGCAGAGTTGGGAGCGCAAAGAAGATGGCAAATGCTCCGACGACATTGATGTGGCGATCGCCACCGAACATCTGTGTCTGGCAGCTGCCGACCGAGGATTGGGCACTTGTTGGGTGTGTCATTTCAACCAAGACTTGTTAAAATCGCTTTTCCCGGTACAAGGATATGAGGCGGTTGCCATTGTCCCCGTCGGTCACATCGCTCCAGATTGTCCTCGGGCAGAGAAGGATCGTAAGTCCATGAAAGAGCTCTTCGAAGATGCTGATTGCCACGAGATGCCGATGATGTATTATTAGAAAGGTCTTTTGTAGCTTAAATTCAAGATCTCGTTGCGTCTGTCGGTAGTCATGTTCTTCTTTTGAACCTCTCTATTTGGAGGGGGTAAGGTTCTTTGGGCCTTCTTCTCAACGTTCCGTTCCCTTTATCTCGCTGTTTCATTAGCTTTTTTGTCCTTTTTGTGATCGAAACAGACAGATAGGGTCCTTTCATCCAAGATTTCTCCAAAATCGTTGTCTATTTTTGTATCAAGAAATAGCTTGACAGGCTTTGTCGTGCAGATGATTGTCTGATTTGTCAAAGATTCTTGTCAAGAAAAGATTTAAATGATGACCAACATAAAAGCAAGAATGTCAATGGCGTTTTGGATGATAGCCCTCGGTTCCATGCCGGTGGTTGCCCAAAATACCCTTGACTATTTTATCGGACAAGCGCACAAGAACAGTCCGCTCATCGTGTCGTATCGTAACCAGAAAGCCATCGATGCAGAAGAGATGCTGCGGTTGAAAGCCGCTTATACCCATTCGCGTCTCGAACTGACGGGTGATTGGCTGGTAGTTCCCATTCTCTCAAAGGATGATGGGACCACAAGGTTTAAGGTTGATGCCCAAAACGCTTCTTCGTATGCAGGATACGACCTTGGACAAACCAGCTCGCACCTCAATGCAGGTCTCAGTTGGATGAAGCCACTTACGGGGGCAAAGGGGCTGAAAGCCGAAACCGATCTGCTGAAGATCTCTCAGGCATTGTCAGACAACCGGATTAAACTGACTGAGCATGAACTCACCCGATTGGTTACCGAACAGTATCTCTTGTGCGAACTTGATGCGGAAAACCAGCATTCATTCCAAGCCATTGACACGTTGATAGCCAACGAAATGGAGATGGTCACCAAACTGTCCAACCGTGGCCTGGCAAGTCCTACGGATGTTCAACTGCTGAAGATTGAACGACAGAGTAACGACAACCGCAAACAAGCTTCCCAACAATCGTTTCTGGCCCATCATGCTGAACTAAATACCTTGTGTGGCATTCAGGATACCACAACCCTTGTTCCTGCAGCCATCGACTTGCAGGCGCAGTCTACGTCTTCGTCGGCTTTTCTGCAACAGTACCGGCTTGATAGCTTGCAGGCGCATGCACAGTATCGAACCTACCTTAATCTGTATCGTCCGCAGCTTTCTGCCTATGCAGATGCGGGAACGCAGACGGGTGTCTTTCAGGATGTGTACAAACGCTGGGGAGCGAGTGCAGGATTGCACCTGAGCTGGACCCTTTCTGACGGGAAACAATTGCAGAACCGCAAGCGACAGATGAAGCTGCAGCAAAACACGACCGAGGTCGAGCGTCAACATACACAACTCGTTCGGCAAACCAACCTGAGAAGTGCACTGGAGCAAATCAAGTTACAAGATCTTCTGATTCAACAGGCCGACCATCAGTTGGCTGATTATGTCAAGTTGCTGGCCGATTTCCAGAAAGAGATCCTTGCCGGCAGACGGTCGGCGGTCGATTATGTCAACCTGCTTCAAAGCTACCGTCAACAGGTTAGCGCACTCAATGAAATGAAGATCAACCGCAAATTGCTGGTCAATACCTATAATTATTGGAATTGGTAAAAATGAAAAAGAATCTGTTTTCCATTCTCCTGTTGATGGCTATCGTAGGTTGTAGAGGATCACAACCTACCGAAAATAATGAATCGCAAAAGACTTATACCGAGGTAACCGTGACACATGTCGAGTCGGGTCATATCAAGCAGCCCATCGAATTAAGGGCCGAATCGTCCTATCTTCATACTATTCAGGTAACGGCTCCCGTCACTGGGTTCGTTAAGGCCATTACCATTCAACCCGGACAGGAAGTGCATCGCGGACAATGGCTGTTCTCGATGGTCAGCGCCGAGCAGCAGGCTTTGGGGATGAACGTGAAGCCTTTAACCGTCAATGCCTCTCGCGCATCGATGGTAACTGAGGTCGTTCCACAGACAGGAAGCTACCTGACCGAAGGCAGTGCAGTCTGTACGCTGGTCGACCTCTCCAGTTTTGTCTTTCAGGTCAAGGTGCCTGCCGAGTATGGGCAGACCATTCACCAGGGAA
>CALNBT010000186.1 GCA_937874345.1 uncultured Prevotella sp. | reverse complement strand
TCGTATTTCATTTCCAACTCCTTTATCTTACGGTCTTTACCATGCAGCTTATCCATGGCTTTTTCCTGCCTTTGCGTTGCTGTGGTTTGTTCTTGCTTGCTCGAAGCATTACAAACCAGTGCGATACGATAGATATTGAAAGTGAAACAGCAGATGACTATGCCAAATACGATGGCGAGAAACAGATTTCTGTGTTCATTGGCAAAGCGTTGTAATGAGGCAGCCACCTTGTCGATTCTCGTTATTCTGGCAAACTTCTTTCCGGTTTCCACTTCCTTCTCATAACGGTCTTTGTACTTAGGGTCATCCTTATCAGGCATTTTTTCCCCGAATATCAATTTCTTCCAGCCCATAGATTAGTAGTTTGCTTTGGTTTTCTGTTCGATATCCTTATTGAGAAGCGTTCTCCAGTTCACAATCAAGAGACCATGAGGGTTGTTGTCCGTTCTTGGCACACGTTTCAACTTACCTGCTGTTACCAGCTCACGGGTCAGAATGTTTGTTCTACGTTCGATACGTTGGCGACCATAGTAGGTGAATTCCATTTTCTTCTCATCAAGATTAATGCTGTCGCAGAAGATGCTGAATACAGCACTCGTACCCATGATGTTGTTGTAAAATCCCTTTTCTTTCAAGGTATTATACTGAGCCAATCCTGTTTCATCTACGAGATACATGGCTTTATTCATCGTATATTTGATATACTTGTCATCTGGTGCAAGTGTGAAGAAGAAATGATGGAACATTTCAATATGACTTCGAGCTTCCACATCAAGTGTTTCTTCCATCGTTGTTCTTTGTACCAGGATAGGCACATTGCTATCCAAAACATAGATCTTTTGTTGGGCATCATTCACCATGGTTTTGGCAGTCCAGATAGATGATACGCTGATGATGATACAGCCCAACAAAAAGAAGCCACAGATGATTGTGACGAGTCTTATCTTATTTTCAAGGTTCTTTATTACCATTGTTTTTGCGTTTAAAATGTTATTTCATGAAGCTACCGATTGCACCAGTAGCTGTTGTTTTTGCCTGTTGAGCTACACCTTCACCAAAGTTTCGAGTAGAGAATGCTGTATCACCTTCAGGAATCATCCATGAAGCTAAGTCAGGAACAAGGTTTAGACATTTCAATGCGACTATACTTGCGGCCATGAGATAACCTGCCGAGAAGAATGAGTTCTTGAGGTATCCGACCATGGATGTTGTGGATTCTGTAATTGCTGTAAGGTTCTCGACCTGAATACTCAAGACAATATCAAATAGCAATAAAACATAGAAACCCACGAAGTAGAGCATAGCACCATAGAAATGCACCGTCAAATAACGTGTTATCCATTTCGCCCATGCGCCTTCCCATTTGGGTAACAGGCTGAACGCCCATTGAATTGGTCCGAATATCGTCAGCATTCCAAGGAGTATCTGTTGTACGT
>CALNBT010000185.1 GCA_937874345.1 uncultured Prevotella sp. | reverse complement strand
TCAGTAGAAGTTTTGCGGAAATAGCTCAGTTGATAGAGCACTAGCCTTCCAAGCTGGGGGTCGCGGGTTTGAGTCCCGTTTTCCGCTCTAACTGCTGTAATAGCTCAGTGGTAGAGCACTTCCTTGGTAAGGAAGAGGTCCTGAGTTCAACTCTCAGTTACAGCTCTACTTCGGCTCTTATTATAGATCCTTTGTAGAAAAACAAGAACAACAAGATTATTCATTATATAAATAATAAAAGGAAAAGCTATGGCTAAAGAAGAATTTAAACGTACCAAACCGCATGTAAACATTGGTACTATTGGTCACGTTGACCACGGTAAGACTACCTTGACTGCTGCCATCTCTAAAACACTCCATGATAAGGGATACGGTAGTGAGGATGTTAAGTCATTCGATCAGATTGACAATGCTCCTGAGGAGAAAGAACGCGGTATCACCATTAACTCTTCTCATATCGAGTATGAATCAGCTAAACGCCACTACGCACACGTAGACTGTCCGGGACACGCTGACTATGTAAAGAACATGGTTACGGGTGCTGCCCAAATGGATGGCGCAATCTTGGTTGTTGCAGCTACTGATGGTCCTATGCCTCAGACACGTGAACACGTGCTTTTGGCTCGTCAGGTAAACGTACCACGCTTGGTTGTTTTCTTGAATAAATGTGACATGGTTGACGATGAAGAAATGTTGGAGCTTGTTGAAATGGAGCTTCGCGAACTTCTCGAACAATATGGATATGAAGAAGATACTCCTATCATTCGTGGCTCTGCATTGGGTGCATTGAACGGTGTTGAAAAATGGGTTGATAGCGTGATGCTATTGATGGACACTGTTGATGAGTGGATTCAAGAGCCTGTACGTGATTTCGAAAAACCATTCTTGATGCCTGTTGAGGATGTATTCTCTATCACCGGTCGTGGAACTGTTGTTACAGGTCGTATCGAAACTGGTAAGGTTAAGGTTGGTGATGAAATTCAGCTTCTTGGTCTTGGTGAAGATAAGAAATCAGTTGTAACTGGTGTCGAAATGTTCCGTAAGATTCTTTCTGAGGGTGAAGCTGGTGATAACGTTGGTTTGTTGCTTCGTGGTATAGATAAAGATGAGGTTAAGCGTGGTATGGTTGTTGTGCACCCGGGTGCCATCACTCCTCACGATCACTTCAAGGCTTCTATCTATGTTTTGAAGAAAGAAGAAGGCGGACGTCATACTCCATTCGGAAACAGATATCGTCCACAATTCTACCTCCGTACCATGGACTGTACTGGTGAAATCACATTGCCAGCAGGTGTAGAGATGGTTATGCCAGGTGATAACGTTGAAATTGAAGTAACATTGATTTACAAAGTTGCTTTGAATGAAGGTCTTCGTTTCGCTATCCGCGAAGGTGGTCGTACAGTTGGATCTGGTCAGATTACCAAGATTCTTGATGACGTTAATTAATTAAATCTGAGAATCTTTGATTCGATGAAAATATAGGTTCCCGCAACCGCTCTTGCGGGAACTTTTTTACGGGTTTAGCTCAGTTGGTAGAGCACTGGTCTCCAAAACCAGGTGTCGAGAGTTCGAGTCTTTCAACCCGTGCTAAATAGAAGATAATATGTTTAAGAAAATAGTAAATTATTGCAAGGATTGCTATAATGAACTTGCGCATAAAACTACTTGGCCAACTAGCCAGGAATTGACTCACAGTGCAGTGGTTGTATTATCTGCTTCCTTAGTCATTGCATTGGTGGTTTTCTGTATGGACTGGTGTTTCCAACAAGTGATGAGAATTATCTATCCAGGTTAAAACAGTAGTAAAAATGGCAGAAGCAAAAAATAATTGGTACGTACTTCGTGTTATTAGTGGAAAAGAAGCTAAGTTGAAAGAATACATCGAGGCTGAAATGAAACATAACAAGTTGTTACAGGAACATGTCTCTCAGGTATTGATACCTATGGAAAAACAGGCTTCTTTGCGTAATGGCAAAAGAGTGGAGAAGGAGAAGATTAGTCTTCCTGGATACATTTTTGTAGAAGCTTCTTTGGTTGGAGATGTTGGCCATATGTTGCGCTTTATGCCAAATTGTCTTGGTTTTCTTGGAGGTTTGGATAATCCTTCCCCTGTTTCACAATCGGAAATTAACCGAATGTTAGGCGACGCTGAACAAGCTGAATTAAAGAATGATATTATTGTTCCTTATGAAGTAGATGATGTTGTCAAAGTAACAGACGGACCGTTTAGTGGATTTAGTGGTATTGTCGAAGAGGTGAATGTTGAAAAACATAAACTGAAGGTAATGGTCAAGATCTTTGGACGTAAAACTCCTTTGGAACTAAGTTTTATGCAAGTTGAAAAAGAGGGTTAGTCATTGTTACGAATGATTAAACTTTTTTTCGTATATAATCAATTTTAATATTAACAAAGAAAATGGCAAAAGAAGTAGCTGGATTAATCAAACTACAGATTAAAGGTGGTGCTGCGAATCCTTCCCCACCAGTAGGACCTGCTTTGGGTTCTAAGGGTATCAATATCATGGGATTTTGCAAAGAGTTCAATGCCAGGACCCAGGATAAGGCAGGAAAGATTATTCCTGTTGTTATCACTTATTATAATGACAAGTCATTTAGCTTTGTTCTCAAAACACCTCCTGCAGCAATTCAGTTGAAGGAGATGGCGAAAGTAAAATCTGGTTCGGCTCAGCCAAATCGTCAGAAGGTTGCCTCTGTTACTTGGGATCAAGTACGGACAATTGCTGAAGATAAAATGGAAGATTTGAATTGTTTTACTATCGAGAGCGCAATGAAGCTTGTCGCAGGTACTGCTCGCAGTATGGGTATAACTGTTAAGGGAAGCTTCCCTGAATAATATTTAACTTCAATTAGAAATGAGTAAACTGACAAAAAATCAAGCATCAGTAGCTGATAAGGTTGAAGTAGGGAAGGTGTATACATTGAAAGAAGCAACCGAGTTGTTGAAGGATATTACTACAACAAAGTTTGATGCTTCTGTCGATATTGATGTGCGCTTAGGGGTAGACCCACGTAAGGCAAACCAAATGGTTCGCGGCGTCGTTACGCTTCCCAACGGAACTGGAAAAGTTACTCGTGTTCTCTGTCTCTGTACACCCGATCAGGAAGCCGCTGCTAAAGAAGCAGGAGCTGATTATGTAGGTCTTGATGAGTATATCGAAAAGATCAAAGGCGGTTGGACAGATATAGATGTAATTATAACAATGCCTTCTGTAATGGGAAAGGTGGGTCCTTTAGGCCGTGTGCTGGGTCCTCGTGGCTTGATGCCAAACCCAAAGAGTGGTACTGTAACAATGGATGTTGCTAAAGCAGTAAAAGATATCAAATTAGGTAAGATAGACTTCAAGGTAGACAAGGCTGGTATTATCCATTCTTCTATTGGAAAGGTTAGCATGGCTTCTGAACTTTTGTTCGGTAATGCAAAAGAGCTGATCTCTACGATTATCAAACTGAAACCTGCAGCTGCTAAGGGTACATATATAAAGAGTATCTTTATTTCTAGCACTATGAGTAAGGGTATCAAGATTGATCCTAAATCAGTTGAATAACTCTAAAAGTTTTGTAAAATGAAGAAAGAAGTAAAAGATACTATCATTGTTGAACTTGGAGAGAAGCTGAAGGAATATCCGCATTTTTATCTCGTTGACGTAACGGGTATGAATGCTGCTAATACAAGTAAGCTCCGTCGCAAGTGTTTCAAGAGCGATATTAAGATGGTTGTAGTGAAAAACAACCTGCTGATAAAAGCATTAGAGGCTGCTGAGGTCGATTTTGCTCCCTTGTATGAATCGTTGGTAGGTACTACTGCCGTATTGTTCACTCAAACGGCTAACGTACCAGCTAAGCTTTTGAAAGAGTATGAAAAGGAAGGAATTCCTGCTTTAAAGGCAGCTTATGCAGAAGAAGGCATTTTCGTTGGTGCCGACAAGCTTGCTGACTTAATCGCAATCAAGAGTAAGAACGAAGTTATTGCTGATATTGTGGCTTTGCTGCAGTCTCCTGCAAAAAATGTTGTTTCGGCTCTTCAATCAGGTGCAAACACTATTCATGGTGTGCTGAAGACTTTAGGCGAGCGTCCTGAATAATAGTAGGTTTCCAAACCTTTAATAATAAAAGTCACATTTTTTAAGAATAAAAAACAAATTAAATTTAGAATAAAATGGCAGACATTAAAGCTATTGCTGAAGAATTGGTTAATTTGACAGTTAAAGAAGTAAATGAGTTGGCAACTGTCCTCAAGGACGAATATGGTATTGAGCCCGCTGCTGCAGCTGTTGCTGTTGCTGCTCCTGCTGCAGGTGGTGCAGCTGCTGATGTAGAGGAAAAGACATCTTTTGATGTTGTTTTGACCGAAGTTGGTGCTACTAAGCTTCAGGTAGTTAAGGCTGTTAAAGAAGCTTGTGGTCTTGGTTTGAAAGAGGCTAAGGACTTAGTTGACGGTGCTCCTGCAACAATCAAAGAAGGCTTGTCTAAGGATGAAGCTGAGAATTTGAAGAAGGCTATTGAAGAGTCTGGCGCTAAGGTTGAGCTGAAGTAAGCTGACATTTTAGTTGTGGAAATGGATTTAAATAATCTATCCACAATAATTCCTTTTTACACATATGGTTAGGATTTGCTCAGTAGGCATATCCTAACCTTTTTGTGTCTTTGATGACATATTCTCAAATGGTTAATGGGATTTGATCCCGATGATTTTTTTATGGCTACACAAGTTATTGATAACAGAATTAATTTTGCCAGCGTGCATAATCCGTTGCCTTATCCGGATTTTCTCGATGTGCAATTAAAATCGTTCAAGGATTTCTTACAATTGGAAACCCCGCCTGAAGAGCGACAGAACGATGGCCTGTATAAGGTCTTTGCAGAGAATTTTCCAATTACGGATACGCGTAATAACTTTGTTTTGGAGTTCTTGGATTATTATATTGATCCTCCGCGTTATACGATTGATGAATGTCTTGAACGTGGATTGACATATAGTGTTCCGTTGAAGGCCAAGATGAAGTTGTATTGTACCGACCCTGATCATGAAGACTTTGGTACTTTCATCCAGGATGTTTTCTTGGGTACTATCCCGTACATGACGGATAATGGAACATTTGTTATTAATGGAGCTGAACGTGTAGTTGTTTCTCAGTTGCACCGTTCTCCTGGCGTATTTTTTGGACAAGGTGTCCATGCTAATGGAACGATGCTCTATTCAGCTCGTATTATTCCTTTTAAAGGGTCTTGGATAGAATTTGCAACAGATATTAATAATGTGATGTATGCTTATATCGATCGTAAAAAGAAATTGCCAGTAACAACGATGTTGCGTGCAATTGGTTATGAATCGGATAAGGACATACTTCAGATTTTTGATCTTGCAGAAGAAATTAAGGTTAACAAAAAAAACATGAAGGTTGCTATCGGAAGACGATTGGCAGCACGTGTATTAAAGAGTTGGAATGAGGATTTCGTTGATGAAGATACAGGAGAAGTTGTATCTATTGAACGTAATGAAGTTATCATGGAACGCGAGACTGAGATTACTGAAGACAATGTTCAGGAAATTCTTGAAAGTGGAACTTCAACAATCTTGCTACATAAGGATTCTGAGATGGCTAATAAATTTGCCATTATCTTCAATACCTTGTCAAAAGATCCCTCAAATTCAGAAAAGGAAGCAATTAACTATATCTATCGCCAATTAAGAAATGCTGACCCCGCTGATGATGCGAGTGCAAAAGAAGTATTTCAGAATCTATTCTTCTCAGACAAGAGATATGATCTAGGTGAAGTTGGTCGATATAGAATCAATAAGAAACTTGGACTCAATACGGATATGGATATCCGCGTCTTGACAAAAGATGATATTATTGAGATCATCAAATATTTAATTCAGTTGGTTAATTCTAACGCGGTGGTTGACGATATTGACCACTTGTCAAACCGTCGTGTTAGAAATGTAGGCGAACAACTTTCCAACCAATTCTCAATCGGTTTGGCTAGGATGAGCAGAACTATTCGCGAGCGTATGAACGTTCGTGACAATGAAGTGTTCACTCCAACCGATTTGATCAATGCAAAGACAATCACTAGCGTCATCAATTCATTCTTTGGAACGAACCCCTTGTCTCAATTTATGGATCAAACAAACCCGTTGGCAGAGGTTACTCACAAACGACGTTTGTCGGCCTTAGGTCCTGGTGGCTTGTCTCGTGAGCGTGCAGGTTTCGAGGTTCGTGACGTACACTATACACATTATGGTCGTTTGTGCCCAATTGAAAGCCCTGAAGGACCTAACATCGGATTGATTTCTTCTTTAAGCGTATATGCTAAGATTAACGATCTAGGCTTTATTGTAACACCTTACCGTAAAGTCAAGGATGTAAAAGTTGACATGAACAACAATGACATTGTTTACATGACAGCTGAAGAAGAAGAAAACTTGATTATTGGTCAGGGAAATGCTCCATTGCGCGAAGACGGTTCGTTTATTCGCGATTATGTAAAATGTCGACAAAATGCAGACTATCCCGTAGTTGATCCTGATCAAGTGGATATGGTTGACGTATCACCTCAACAAATTGCTTCAGTATCAGCCTGTCTGATTCCTTTCTTGGAACATGATGACGGTCACCGTGCATTGATGGGATGTAACATGATGCGCCAAGCAGTACCCTTGCTTCATAATGATGCTCCTATTGTTGGAACAGGTCTCGAAAAACAGGTATGCGAAAACTCTCGTACCATGATCACTGCTGAAGGTGATGGTGTTATCGAATATGTAGATGCAACAACTATCCGTATTCTGTATGATAGAACTGAAGACGAAGAATTTGTAAGCTTTGAGCCTGCACTAAAGGAATATCGTATTCCAAAGTTCCGTCGCACCAATCAGAATATGACAATTGACCTTCGTCCTATCTGTCAGAAAGGGCAGCGTGTGAAATCCGGTGACATCCTTACAGACGGATATGCTACCGAAAATGGTGAGTTGGCCTTAGGTCGCAACTTACTTGTTGCGTACATGCCTTGGAAGGGATATAACTATGAAGATGCTATCGTTATTTCAGAACGTTTGGTTCGTGAAGATGTCTTGACTTCTGTTCACGTTGATGAATATTCTCTGGATGTAAGAGAAACCAAACGTGGAATGGAGGAATTTACCAGTGACATTCCTAATGTCAGTGAAGAAGCAACCAAGGATCTTGACGACAAAGGTATCATTCGTGTTGGTGCTCGTGTAGAGCCCGGCGACATCTTGATTGGAAAGATCTCTCCAAAGGGTGAAAGTGATCCTTCTCCAGAAGAAAAGCTGCTTCGTGCTATCTTTGGTGAGAAAGCTGGTGATGTGAAAGATTCTTCATTAAAGGCTAATCCTTCATTGAGTGGTGTTGTCATTGACAAAAAACTCTTCTCTCGTGCCATCAAAACTCGCGATTCAAAGAAGCAAGATAAAGTTGTAGTGAACAAGATTGACGAAGAATATGAGGCAAAGATCAATGACTTGAAGGATATTCTCGTAGATAAACTCTTAGTATTGACGGATGGTAAAAAGTCACAGGGTGTAAGAGATTATACTGGTGCGGAAATCATTACCAAAGGAAGCAACTTCACTGCAGCCGCTTTGAAGAACCTAGAGTATGATGGCATTCAGTCCAACGATTGGACAGATGATGATCATACCAATAAGCTCATTCAAAAGCTGATTATCAATTATATTCGCAAATATAAATTGCTCGATGCTGAACTGAAACGTCGCAAGTTCGCTATTTCTATTGGTGATGAATTACCAAATGGCGTGCTTCAGATGGCAAAGGTATATATTGCCAAGAAGAGAAAGATCGATGTTGGAGATAAATTGGCAGGACGACATGGTAATAAAGGTATCGTTTCTAAGATTGTGCGTACCGAAGATATGCCGTTCTTGGAAGATGGTCGCCCAGTTGATTTGGTACTGAACCCATTGGGTGTACCTTCACGTATGAACCTTGGACAGATTTTTGAGGCTATCTTGGGCGCTGCCGGACGTAAGCTAGGCGTCAAGTTTGCTACACCAATCTTCGACGGTGCTAAATTGGACGATTTATCTGAATGGACAGACAAGGCAGGATTGCCACATCTATGTTCTACGCATCTATTTGATGGCGAAACAGGTGAACGATTTGACCAGCCTGCTACCGTTGGAGTTACTTACTTCTTGAAGTTAGGCCATATGGTAGAAGACAAGATGCATGCACGTTCAATTGGTCCTTACTCACTGATTACACAGCAGCCACTTGGTGGTAAAGCACAGTTTGGTGGACAACGTTTTGGTGAAATGGAGGTTTGGGCTCTCGAAGCATTCGGAGCTAGTCATATCCTTCAGGAAATATTGACTATCAAGTCAGACGATACTGTTGGTCGTAGCAAGGCATACGAGGCTATTGTCAAAGGTGATGCGATGCCAACACCAGGTATTCCTGAGTCTTTGAATGTACTTCTCCATGAATTGCGTGGACTCGGATTGAGTGTGAAGCTCGATTAAGGTTTAGGTAAATTGTTTTTACACAATAAAGAAAAAGATCATGGCTTTTAAAAAAGATACAAAAGTAAAAAATAATTTTACTAAGATAACGATCAGTTTGGCTTCACCAGAAGAGATTTTGGAAAATTCTTTTGGTGAGGTTACAAAACCCGAAACAATCAACTATAGAACATACAAGCCCGAGCGTGACGGTTTGTTCTGCGAACGCATCTTTGGTCCGACTAAGGATTATGAGTGTGCCTGTGGAAAATATAAGCGTATTCGCTATAAAGGTATAGTCTGCGACCGATGTGGTGTAGAAGTTACAGAAAAGAAAGTACGTCGTGAACGTTCAGGACACATAGAGTTGGTTGTGCCGGTAGCACATATATGGTATTTCCGTTCATTGCCTAATAAGATTGGGTATCTTCTGGGAATGCCAACAAAAAAGCTCGATTCGGTTATCTATTACGAGAAATATGTTGTTATCCAGGCAGGTGTCTTGGAAGGACGTAAAGATGAAGAAGGTGTGGATCTCAATGGATCTCATGCAATGGACCTATTAACTGAAGATGAGTACTTCGACATCATCGATCATCAGTTGGATCAAAACAATAGTAGGTTGGATGATACCGATCCCAACAAGTTTATTGCAAAGATGGGTGCTGAAGCCATTTATGACTTGCTTAAGAACGCTGATTTGGATTCTCTTTCTTACGAACTGCGCGATCGTGCAAACAACGATTCAAGCCAGCAACGCAAGACTGAAGCCCTGAAACGTCTACAAGTTGTTGAGGCTTTCCGCTCATGCACGGATATCAATAGACCCGAGTGGATGATCATGAAGATCATTCCCGTGATACCGCCAGAGTTACGCCCTCTTGTACCATTGGATGGTGGGCGTTTCGCAACATCCGACTTGAACGACCTTTATCGTAGGGTAATCATCCGTAATAACCGTCTGAAGAGATTGATGGAAATCAAGGCCCCAGAGGTGATTCTCCGTAATGAGAAGCGTATGTTGCAAGAAGCTGTCGATTCATTGTTCGATAATTCTCGAAAGAGCAGTGCTGTCAAGAGCGAAAGTAACCGCCCATTAAAGTCTTTGTCAGACTCATTGAAAGGTAAGAATGGACGTTTCCGTCAGAACTTGTTAGGTAAGCGTGTTGACTACTCAGCTCGTTCTGTAATCGTTGTTGGTCCTGAATTGAAAATGGGCGAATGCGGTTTGCCAAAATTGATGGCTGCCGAGCTTTACAAGCCGTTCATCATCAGAAAGCTTATCGAACGTGGAATTGTGAAGACAGTTAAGAGTGCCAAAAAAATCATCGACCGTCGTGAGCCTGTTATCTGGGATATTTTGGAAAACGTGATGAAGGGCCACCCTGTTTTATTGAACCGTGCTCCAACACTTCACCGTTTGGGTATCCAGGCATTCCAACCGAAGATGATCGAGGGTAAGGCTATTCAGCTACACCCATTGGCCTGTACAGCATTTAATGCTGACTTCGACGGTGACCAGATGGCTGTTCACCTTCCTTTGAGCAACCAATCTGTCCTCGAGGCTCAGATTTTGATGCTGCAAAGCCACAATATCTTGAACCCTGCCAACGGAGCTCCTATCACTGTTCCTTCACAGGATATGGTGTTGGGTCTCTATTACATTACAAAAATCCGACCAGGTGCAATGGGCGAGGGATTGTCATTCTACGGACCAGAAGAAGCGATTATCGCTTACAACGAGAAGCGATGCGACCTCCATGCACCCGTTAAGGTCATTGTTAAAGATTTGGTTGATGGCCAATTGCAAAACCGCGAAGTAGAAACTTCTGTTGGTAGAGTTATTGTCAATGGTATTATTCCAGATGAAGTAGGTTATTTCAATGATGTCATTTCCAAAAAGACATTGCGTAATATCATTGGTGACGTAATCAAATGTGTCGGTATGGCACGTGCCTGTGAGTTCCTAGATGGAATCAAGAACCTTGGTTATCACATGGCATATGTTGCTGGTTTGTCATTTAACTTGGACGATATTATCATTCCTGTTGAGAAGGCAAGTATCGTAGAGAAAGGTCAGGATGAAGTTGCACAAATCAAGGCCAACTACGAAATGGGATTCATTACAGATACCGAGCGTTACAACCAGGTTATCGATTGCTGGACTCACGTTAATAACCAGTTGGCTGATGTCCTCATGACGGAGATGAAAGACAACGACCAGGGATTCAACGCTGTATATATGATGCTTGATTCTGGTGCCCGTGGATCTAAAGACCAGATCAAACAGTTGTCTGGTATGCGTGGTTTGATGGCAAAGCCACAGAAAGCCGGTGCAGAAGGACAACAGATCATCGAGAATCCTATCCTTTCAAACTTTAAAGAAGGTATGTCAGTGCTCGAGTACTTTATATCTTCTCACGGTGCCCGTAAAGGTCTTGCCGATACAGCTATGAAGACTGCCGATGCAGGTTATTTGACACGTCGTTTGGTTGATGTATCGCACGATGTGATCATCACTGAGGATGATTGTGGTACCTTGCGTGGATTGATTTGTACAGCATTGAAGAATGGTGATGAAATTATTTCATCTCTTTACGAAAGGATCCTAGGTAGAGTTTCTGTTCACGATATCATCCATCCGACAACTGGTGAACTGATTATTGAAGCAGGAGAAGAAATTACCGAAGAAAAGGCACGTATCATTGATGAATCTCCTATCGAAAGCGTAGAAATCCGTTCTGTGCTCACTTGCGAAAGCAAGCATGGCGTTTGTAAGAAATGCTATGGCCGAAATCTGTCTACGGCCCGGATGGTTCAACTTGGCGAAGCAGTCGGCGTGATTGCCGCTCAGGCTATTGGCGAACCTGGTACACAGCTGACCTTGCGTACGTTCCACGCCGGTGGTGTGGCTGGTAATGCAGCTGCCAATGCCAGTATCGTGGCCAAGAATGATGCCAAATTAGAGTTTGATGAAATCAGAACCGTTCCGTTCGTTGAAAACGATGGCGAGAAAGATATAGATTGTGAAATGGTCGTTAGCCGTTTGGCTGAGTTACGTTTCATCGATCCTAATACGAATATCGTGCTCAGTACGGTGAATGTACCTTATGGAAGTTCACTTTTCAGTAAGCAGGGACAAACGGTCCAGAAAGGAACGTTGATTGCCAAATGGGACCCATTCAATGCTGTCATCGTTTCAGAATATGCCGGTGTATTGAAGTTCAACGACGTGGTTTTGGGCAAGACCTTCCATGCTGAGACCGACGATACAACTGGTTTGACCGAGAAGATTATTACAGATTCTAAAGACAAGTCAATGGTTCCGACCTGTGACATTATCGGAAAAGATGGTGTTGTTATCGGAACATATAACTTGCCGGTAGGTGGCCACGTTGTCGTTGACGATGGTGCTACCATCAAAACAGGTGAGACGCTTGTCAAGATTCCACGCGCTGTTGGTGGTGCTGGTGATATTACGGGTGGTCTTCCACGTGTTACAGAGTTATTCGAGGCTCGTAACCCATCCAATCCCGCTGTCGTTTCAGAAATCGATGGTGAGGTAACGATGGGTAAGGTGAAACGTGGTAACCGTGAAATCATCGTTACATCCAAGACAGGCGAACAAAAGAAATATCTTGTTTCTTTGAGCAAGCAGATTCTGGTTCAAGAACATGATGCTGTTCGTGCCGGAACACCTCTGTCCGATGGCGTCATTACTCCAAACGATATTCTTGCGATTAAGGGCCCTACGGCTGTACAGGAATACATTGTAAACGAGGTACAAGACGTTTATCGTTTGCAGGGTGTGAAGATCAACGACAAGCATTTTGAGATTATTGTTCGTCAGATGATGAATAAAGTGCAAATTGTTGAACCAGGTGATACGACATTCTTGGAACAGGAATTGGTCGACAAACTCGACTTTGCTGAAGAGAACGACCGAATCTGGGGCAAGAAGGTTGTTACCAACGCTGGTGACAGTCAGGTACTGAAAGTAGGACAGATCGTTTCAGCTCGCAAGCTTCGCGATGAGAATTCTGCTTTGAAACGCCGTGACTTGCGTGCTGTAGAGGTTCGTGAAGCCGTTCCTGCAACATCTACACAGATACTTCAAGGTATCACACGTGCAGCATTGCAGACAAAGAGCTTCATGAGTGCCGCTTCATTCCAGGAAACAACGAAGGTATTGAACGAAGCTGCTATCCGTGGCAAGGTTGATCTCTTGGAAGGAATGAAGGAAAATGTTATCTGTGGTCATTTGATTCCAGCAGGTACTGGGTTGCGTCAATGGGAAAAGCTGATCGTTGGCTCAAAAGAAGAGTACGAACGCATCGAAGCCAATCGCAAGACCGTGCTTGACTTGGAAGAAAAAGATTAAAGACAATCACTTTCAGTGGTTTAATATTGAAGAGGTTGCAAGAATTTACTTGCAACCTCTTTTTGTCATATAGTAAATCATGGCTTGATTTTCCACAGCATTCTTTGTCCCTTTAACGTACATATCTATCCATCCGTGATTTTGATATGGTAGACAAATCTATAAAAAAAGCATTTGATGGCGTAAATACGATCAAATGCTAGAGAAATAGAATGTGCCAAACAACCTTTTATTGAGTCGGCAAATTAAAATAGAGCGGGTTGCTTACCATGACTAGTTTATCCTCTTTGTTCTTTACCTTTACATATACGAAATGGTACTTACCGTCAGCTTTCCATGGAATCGTCAACGTTTCATTGTCGGTGGTTATTGCTCTGGTATTTTCAGGATGGACGTCACCATCAACCACAAATTCAACCTTACAGCCGGTAACGGCTTTTACGTTGACCATCCAAGTAACTTTATCCTTTGGTTGTACATTCATGTTAGTTCCCATATGGCACTCTGTTTTTCCAGATATCGCCCATAAGTCTACCAAATGGTCTTTATTACCTTCTGTTTCAACGAACACCCTTCCTTTACGGATACCATCCAACAATGATTTAACCGAGAGGTTATCCATATAGATTGCTGTCGTAGGAAAACCTATACCGCCATTTTTATCTGCAGGTTGGTCGGGCCGATGGTTATCACTGCCACCGATTGCCGTAACCTTACGACCGAGTTTGAGCATCTGATGCCATAGATTCAATCCCTGCAGAGGCCCTTCGGCAGGACCCGAACCGCCATTGATAATTTCAACAGCTGTAACGACGTTTGCTGGAATATCCTTCATCTCCCATCCGCACCCCATACAACTTTCACCAGTTGGCGAACCGGGATGATTGATAGAGATAACCCCACCACTTTTGTTGACATCTTTCATCCAGTTCATCGCTTGTCGGTAAGTAGGATCCGTCATTCTAAAATCAACAAACTTTGTCAGTCCAAAAGCATTGGCATGACCAAAGAACGTCGTTATTTCTTGACCCGGCACCAATAACATATTGTCAAAATAAGGTTGCAATTCTCTGAGGTATCTTGCTTGGGTAAAGGTGTTGTGATCTGTCAGCGCCATGAAGTCAAGATTTTTCTTCGCAGCCGTCTCGACAACCTTAAACACAGGTGTGTTTACCTCTTTGCCTGAAACAGAAAGACATTTTCCGTCGCTGTTTCCACTGTGCATGTGTAAGTCACCATAATACCATCCTGCAGAAGTACGGATTGGCTGGTCGCTGAATTCTGTTACGGTATCGGCGGTATCAATAAAGATTTTTGCTTCATAATGGGCCGTAACACCTTTTCGAATATTGGGAACACCCAGCCAAAGATTCCATTTGCCGGGAATAATTGTTCCGGGCAAATAACCGGCTGTCGCATCTTCTTCACTCAAAGTAAATATATTGCGCGCACCACCGCTCCAACCGCGGAATCGTGCAGGGTCTGCAACACCCAAGTCTATGGTTGTCTTTTCATCCCTCGTATCATAGGAAAACTTTACCGTCAAACGCTTTACACCTTCAGGAAGGGTAAAAGGCACCTCCAGATAGGTATGGAAGTTATCTTGGGAAACGGTGCCGCTTAAAACCTGATATGGCTTCTCTGTATCCAATCGTTCCTGACTGTTTACATTTACCGAGAGCCATAGCAGGACAAGTATAAGATTAATCTTTATTCTCATCATTAAAACATGTATCGAAGTGCAATCTTAAAGCTGCGACCTAATAGGGGTCTTGCGATAAATGAATTTGCGCCGACATCAGCGTTCTGTACTTCTCCTTGACGTGGATTGCCTTCTGTGAGACCCAGAGAGTTGGTCAAATTGTCTATGTTGGCAAAGATAGCGATCTTCTCCGAGATATTCATTTTCACGTTCAGGTCTATCTTTGTATACCCTGGCAATGAAACTTTGTTGGCAACATCAACATACCGTTTTCCTTCATATTCAACAGGAAGCTGTATTCGCAGGAAATTGCCGGCGATGTTAAACCCGGGAACAGTGCGTATGGATACTGTCGGGACACGAATCAACAGGTTGCCATTGTAATCATGTGTTTGCTTCGACGCATCCGTATAGACAAAATTGCGATATTTTCCACTCTGTAGTGTTGATGTAGCAGTGATATCAAACCAGCGTACCGGGAAGTATCCGGCTTCTAATTCCAAACCAAAGGTTTGAGTGTTGGCATATAGGTTCTGCGGAACGTTAGTACCATTTACGTCGAAAACATAATTGGTAAAGCCGATATTGTTATACTTGGTATAAAATCCAGTAGCAAATAAGGAAAAGACATCCGAACCATACTTCAAACCGATTTCACCAAGACTCATGGTCTGTGTCACTGGGGTTGCTTTTACATTGCTGACATACGTGCCTAATCCCGGTATGCGGGCCGAAGATGTGTAACGAGCAAACAATCCCATGTTTTTAGCGAATTGATAATTAGCCCCTAAAGTCCAGATGGCATGATTAAATTTGTTGTCATATCCCGGGAAACGTCCCGTTCCTGTCAGAATGTTTGATGTAGCGAAGGTACCTAAATTCACACTCTTCATATCTTCCACTACTCCTTTTGTCTGAACAAATTCCCAACGTAAGCCGGCATCAATTCTGAAGGCCTTGGTCACTTCCCATTCATCACTGACGTAAAGGGCATGCGTTGTTTGTTCGCCATGTGCATTGGCGTATTCGTAACCATAACGGTAAATGCCATTGTCCGTGAGTGTGTTCAGTGCCTTCCCGTTAGCATCAAAAGCCACCAGGTTCAGCAGTTTGGCATTGTTTTGAACATCAAGCAATGCGATGGACGAATATCTATTGAACTGTTCTTTGAAGAAGGAAAAATAATAACCGATGTTGAAGTCGTGTGTAGATGCACCTGTATTGAAAAGGTGCGAAATGCGCAAATCATTGTCGTTTTCAATCACAGGCAACGTCAGCCCACGAAGTCCGGCTAAGATAACTGACCCGTTCCCATTTTGAGAAGCTACATTGAACGTGTCACCGGTCTTTGCATACTGTAAACCTAATGAACTTGCACCAGGGATGGAATTAAGCAAGCCCTTGTTGCTGTCTAAGAAAGAGGCTGCACTCAATAGCTGGTTAGGAAAAACACCGTTGCGTTGTGTTTGCGTGTCGCTTAATCTGAAAGTATCGTGCAATTTCCAGCCATCCAGAAATTCGGTTCCAAATTTTAAGGTCAATTGGCTCCTTTTGACAGAGGTGCCTTCTGTGTTGTCAAAATGATAACGGTTATTGTCGCCTTGGATCATCTCAAATTGCTCAGTTTCGGGACCGGCGATGGTGCCATGATGGCCATCCATCCCTGGAACAGCGACAATGTTGCCATTCTTATCGTAGATCATTGGGATGCCTAAGTACAGAATGACTTTATCGTTTAAATATTTGTAGTCTACATTAAAAGAACTTTTATCCCACTCTTTACCAAGTGAGACACGGAATTGCCCGCCCTGATTTCCCTTGTATCCTGCATAGCGTACACCATCTTCCGTACGGTAAAATCCTCCTAAAGAAAGTTTCCATCCATCCCCGATAGGTGAACCAAACCAGAAATCCTGTCTGAGCAGATGATGATATCCTACCGTCATTTTAAACAAGCCATGTGCTTCGTCGCCCACACTGCGAGGTATGTAGTTTACTGCACCTGCCGGAGCATTCGGATAAAATACGCTTGAGGGACCTCCACGTACAACTTCAACCTTATCGATTGTTTCGTCTAGGCGAAACGCTTGGTCAGCATTAAGATATCCCAAGGCAGGGTCGTGCTGAACAGGAATACCATCTTCCAGTAACTGGATAGACCCAAAT
Organism: uncultured Prevotella sp.; assembly: GCA_937874345.1. Lineage (GTDB taxonomy): Bacteria > Bacteroidota > Bacteroidia > Bacteroidales > Bacteroidaceae > Prevotella. The sequence continues at coordinate 2,024 of CALNBT010000185.1, read as the reverse complement.
CCATCGACAGGCACACCACGAGCTCTGATGTTTCCACTTGCTTCGCCACCAGAAGCTTCAATCCAAAAGCCTGGTACTGATTTCAATGTTTCGGTAACACTAGTAGGGGCTTGCAAGCTCAGGGCGTTATATCCTATATTGGTTACAGAGTAACTGGTCTCCACTTTGTCTCTTTTCCCCGATCCTGCACGACCTGTAATAATCACCTCACGTAAGGATTGGAAATTTTCAGATAACGTAATTCTTAGGAGCCTTCCGTCGATGATCGAAACCTCTTTAGGTCTGTAGCCAACATATGAGACGATTAGTTTCTTTGTATGTGTAATGGGGGATATAGAAAATTCTCCTTTGGTGTCGGTTACAACACCCTTTCCACCTTCTTTTTCTCTGATGGAAGCTCCGATAATAGGATCCCCCTTTTCGTCTACTACGGTACCTTTCACGGTAGTGATTACCGAGTCCTGGTCGGCGGTCGCCAATGACAATTCACTACTTTTCTGCATTCCATTCATTGTCGCACATGGTAGTGCCAGCAATACAAAAGCCCAACAAATAATTTTTCTTTTCATTTTATTCGTGTTAATCCAAAAACAGTTGATAATACTATCGCACAAAAGTACTCCGATTTTCTACTTACTTCTGATACCATGCTATTACATTATTTTTTCATAGTTGTGAATATTTAAGGAGGTTTTGTTTAGCTTTGTATATAAAGGTGAATCCCTGTCACCACAAAATGGTTTGGTGGTTCCGGTTGGCTAATGGCTATTTGGGTATTGACAGGAGAATGGCAGTGAAAATTAGATCAAATCTAATCAAGAAGGCAAAATGGGATGGTTTTACTTTTGCCGGTTTTCCTTATTGGCCCACCTTTCAAGGAATGTGTGTGGATGCTGTTTTATGCTCCATGCGCAAAATCGCACATTTAGGAAAATGTTCAATCCACCTTGTGTTTGGTAACATTTCTATTACCAGAAAGTTAGGTTTTATTTTATTCTCTTTCTTCCCACCTTGAACTTGTCAAACCCCAGACCGTATACGCCAATGACGGCGCTTTGAGATACAAAGGCATTGGGGTCGATCTGATCGATGGTCTTGAAGATGAGGGCCGACTCGCTCCGCTTTGCAAGGACAAACAGCATGTTTACTTCTTGTTTTGAATAAAAGCCTTTGCCCGTTAGAGCGGTACATCCTCGTTGCACCACATTGTTGACAGCCTCCCCGATTTCTTCGTAGCGCTCGGAGATAATGAAAAATTGAACCGAGCTGCGGCTTAAATCAACCACCTTATCTACACAAATCGATGCTACAACCAATGTTACGTATCCATACAAAACCTGTTGAAAGTCATGTAAGACCACATAACTGGATGTGATGATGATAATGTCGCATAGCAGGATGATCTTGCCCATGGAGACATCGTAGTATTTGTTGATCATGGCCGCAATCACATCCGATCCGCCGGTACTTCCATTGCTTGACAGCCCCATACCAATACTACCACCTGTCAGTACCCCTCCAAGGATAGCTGCCATGAAAGGTTGGTTGTATACCAACGATTGGGCGTGAAGGAGTTGTTGCTCGAAGAAGACAAATAGTGAAAAGGTAACTGTTGCGTAGATAGTCTTGGCGCAAAAGCGCCAGCCCAAAATTCGGAGTGCAATGGATAGGATTACTGCATTGAGAGCCAGATAAGTTACCGGAACCGGAATCTGTAACCCCCAAAAAATGATAGATGCGATACCGGCAAAGCCTCCGGTAGGAATGTGGTTGGGAAGCAGAAACATCGTCAGTCCGATGCTGCCGATGAGCATGGCTAACGTGATGATAGCATAGTCTTTAAATTCGTTAGATTTCTTTTGCCTCATGTTATGAAGGTGAAAGGTTACTTGCAAAAGCGTTTTCGGTGACATCAATTGAACGATACAAATATACGAAAAACCAATCAAGTATCTTTGATTTTCATTTATTTTAGTTGGTTGTTGAAAGGAAATATGGGTATCCAGCAAAAGCATGGAGATTGT
>CALNBT010000184.1 GCA_937874345.1 uncultured Prevotella sp. | reverse complement strand
TCTTAATAACAATGCCGCTTATCTGGATAACTGGATTGGGGCACTAAAAGAAAATCCCCAATTTATCGTTTCGGTAATGGCAGATGTAAACAAGGCGGCCAACATGGTATTGGAAAAAGTGGACGAGCAGAAGTTGGCACTCGGAGAACCACCTCTGTTGGAAAAGAACCGTTCAAAGAGTATGCCTTTTGAAATAGCTTCGACTGGCGAAGAAGTGCCATTCAAGGATGCATCCATCTTTAAACTAAGAAATGGAAACTATGCCGTGCGAGCCTCTTACAATGGCGTTGACCTTGGAATAAAAAAGATTGAAAGCAATGTAGCCACACTCTATTTTTCACTTGACAGGACAGAAGACAAACAGCGTTTACTGACACAAACACTCAACAAGAGTTTTGCAAATGTTCTTCCGAAAGTTGGAATAAGCAAAGAGCAACAGCTAAAAATAGGATAAGCATAAAGTAATGGCAATCAAAGTCAATTTCAAAGACCTCAAGGCAAAAGTCGGTGTGGATGACATTGCCTATTATCTCGGTTATCGTCTGGACCGTTCTGCGGGTGTGGGCAGATACATTGAGATGGTACTGGATAACAGTGGTATCAACCGTGACAAACTTGTCATCAAGAATCCAAATGATAAATCCTCTCAGACTTATTTCCACAGAAATGGAGCCAAAGGTGGTGACGTGGTGAACCTTATTCTGGAAAACATCAATAGTTTCGGGGAAAGCGGATGTGACACATGGGAAATCGTCGCAAAAGTGATGGCTCGTTTTGCCAATGAGCCGATTTCTAATTACGGAGATAGCAAATATCTAGAAAAGACCGGCTATAATGAAAGCCACGTGTTTGACCCGAAACGATATGAGACACAACCTGCAGAAGAACACTTAAAGCACATGATGTCATACTTCTCCAGACGGGGAATTACAGAGGAAACCGTCCGCGTATTTTCTCCTTTCCTATGCCGTATCAAGGATTTGAATGCGACAGCCTATGGCAACTATAACCTGGGATTTCCCTATACCGAGCCGGGGGCCGTAAAGGTTTTAGGTTATGAAATACGTGGATATAATGGCTATAAGAGCAAAGCGGCGGGGACAAACTCATCGTCTGCCGCATGGATTGTCGATTTGTCGAACAAGGCGAATCCTTTAGATATTCGCAATGTGTACTTTGCTGAAAGCGGATATGATATCATGTCGTTTTATCAGGCCAACCGGTTAAAGATAGACAAGGACAGTTCGGTATTGGTTTCTCTTGGTGGCACATTCTCGGATCGTCAGATTACAGGCATCATGAATCATTATTCGGAAGCCCGTGCTATAGATTGTTTCGACAATGACCTGCCGGGCCGGATTTATGGCGTGAGAATGGCCGGGCTGCTGGAAGGTCTGCATCTAGACATCATCAAGTCAGACAGTGCAGTCATTATCAAAACCGGCGGCAAAGAGTTTTCCATGTCTACTGATAACCTTTCCATTGCAGAACTGGGCAAGCACATACATTCACGATACAAAGTCGGACAATGGAAGGCAGCTCCTGCTTTTAAAGATTGGAATGACCAGATCATGAATAAACCGATGGGTATCATTCTGGGGAAGTCGAAATACCAACGGGATGAGAAACTGGCCGAAGACAGAAAGAATTGTTTCAAACTATAATCACCATTTGAATCATGAAGAGATTTATCCTATTAACAATATTCTGTACTTCTGTAGGTATAGTCAGTTATGCACAACAGACCGACCCCACATTGACGGGAGCAGTAATAGCCCAAAGTGAGATGTTGAAGAAAATATTCAATAACCGCGAGAAAACACAGAACAAGATTATTGCAGCCGAGACAGCTGTAACGGCGGCAATGGAACGGATGCACAAGGTAGAAGATCAAATGTTGGATTATCTCAGCAACGTACAGGGAGCAATGCAAAATCTGTATCAAATAAAGCGGGCAGCAGAGCTGACAACTACGGAGATACCAAGGAATATGTCGCTTCTCAAAAAATCTCTTCCAGGACATCTTAAGGGTACAGCCATTGCATTACTCGTCTCAGACGAACTGACGGATGCTGCCACTCAGATGGCGAGTCTCTATCCATTCATGAAACAATTGGTAACAAGCGGATCATATACGACCTCTGATTATGATGCAAACGGAAAACCCATCAATCAAAAGAACAAGGTGAATCTGCTGAACTCCGCCGAGCGCTATTACGTAGCCAATGAAGTCGTAACAAAACTGGAAAGTATCAATACGGACCTGTGGTTACTGGCATGGCAGGTAAGAACGATGTCTTGGAATGACCTTTGGTTTGGACTGGATCCAGAAGGATGGGCTTCTTTTATGTCGGGAAAAGCCATAGCGGAACAATTGATTTATGAATGGAAATATCTGTGATTCATTAGAAATCAACATTTGCTCATCTGGAAATAAATGATTATATTTAAGATATATATAACTAACAATCAGCGTATTAATAAATATTTGCAAGGAGCAAGAAATAGCAAAAAGGAATAAAGGTGACAGAACATTAAACTCGATTTGAGCTATCTGTTTTCTCTTTGAAGGGCAAATTGAAGTCAAAAGTCGGTGTTTCCAGCGGACAATTGATATAAAATAAAAAATTAACGATTTTTAATATGGAAGATAATTATCAATTTTTGGGCAGGTGTCCTGTATGTGGTAAAGGCGAAATAGTCAGCAGTGATTATGGCTGGCACTGCAACAGTATTTCCCAAAGTGGAAAGCAATGCGGATTCATTCTTTACCGGGTAATGCATGGCGTAGAAATGACTGAAGAGTTATGCAGAAAATTGATAGAAGATGGTCAGACAGATGTACTGACTATGAAAAACAAAGACGGTCAGTCTTTTCGTGCACGCTTTGCCATTATCAACGGCAAGGTGGATGTGTTGCATGACATTCACAATCTCGAAGGGAAATGTCCATTATGTGGCGATACAATGGTGAAAACATGCAAAGGCTACATCTGTAAAAATGGCATTGGAACAAAACCGACTTGTGGGTTCTTCATTCCAGGCATCATCTGCAATCGTAAAATTACCGAAGAAGAAGTCGAACTTTTTTTATCCGGAAAACTTGGCGTATTGGATGGCTTTGCCACAAACGATTGGAAGATGTTTTCTTCAACCCTGACCATCGGTAATGATGGGAAAGTAATGTTGGATTCTAAAATAGCCAAATGCCCGTGTTGTGACGGTGACATCCACGTGGGACTGAAAGCTTATAATTGCAGTAATTACAAAGACACAGTGCATCCGTGCAATTTCTCTATTTGGCGTCATATTGGCGGTCATGCCGTAACAAAAAAGGAAGCACAACAGATTTGTGAAGACGGTATTACGCATGAAGTGATTGAAATGTATAAGGAAGATGGAACCGCTTATTACAAACGACTTGCATTAAGTCCTGACAAAACAAAAATTATCAAAATATGAACATGAGAAAATATATTAACTTTTTAATAGGAACGGTTTTATTACTGTCAATTTCATCCTGCACCAATAGACAGCATAAAGTCATCGAGCTGGCGGAAGCTCATTTAGAACAATCGATCAATGACTCTGGGAAATTGAGAATCATTAGTGTTTCAGATCCTGATTCTGTTTTTGGTACCATCTATTTTACAGAACAAGAGCAGAAAAATATCATGGGTATTATGGCACAAGTAACCCAAAGCATAATGAAACGTACGAATAATTTCGAGAGTTTCAATGCTAATGATGCTTACGTCATGGACTTGGCTGGTCGCCAGATGCGAGCCAACTCTGAGATTCGTGAATTATTGCTGAAGCAAACCAACAATCAGGAATGGACAGGATGGAAAGTAAAGGTAGATTTCCAAGCCATTAATCATACTGGGCTGGAATATAAAGCCGAGCGATGGTATTTCATCAATAAGGATGCTTCACAAGTCATCAAGACATTGGAATTGCCATTGCCCTGATCTTTAATCATAGAATTGCTTACTCAACCGTTTAAAACAATAGGAAAATGGAATTTAAAGGAAAAATTATCGCAGTAGTGGAACCAAAATCCGGGACAACTGCAAGAGGTGCGTGGAAAATGCAGCAGTTCATAGCTGAATCTGAAGGGCAATTTCCTCATCGGTTACTTTTCGAGGTTTTTGGTGATGAGAAACTTCAGAAGTTTAATATCCGGATGGATGACGAGGTTATCATACAATTTGAGCCTAATGCTCGAGAGAATAAAGGTATATGGTTTGCAAGTAACCGCGCTTATGATGTACAAGTATGCACACAACAAATCTCTGAATCTTAAACTATAATTAGCTAAAATCCAAACTCCTAATTTCGACAAGACAGTGTATTTTTACAAAAAAGACTAGAATCCAGCGTGTTCATACTTATAATTATGTTCATAAATTCATGAACAAACATCAATTTTGAACAAAAAGTTTGGTAGTTATAAAAATGTTCACTATATTTGCAGTGTTCATAAATTCATGAACAAACATTTAAAAATGAACAGATATGGTAAATAAAAGGGAACTATCTTTAGAAGCCGCTGCGAATTTAAAGAGTTTAACGCGACGTGATGACATTACCGTAAAACCTGCTAGTAAAGGGAATCACGATGTGGACATCAATATTGGTGGCATTAAAATGTCTGGCGAAATCAAAAGCTTTGTAACTAAGGCTAACTTTAACCAGGTGATTCTCCAATTACAAAAGATAAAAAAGGATGGCTCTGCACCTGTACTATTGATTGCTGGTTATATTTCCCCTCAACAAATGATGAAATTTGTAGAGGAAGGATTTAATGTATTGGACAATGCCGGCAACTGCTATATCAACATTCCACCATTATATATATACATTACAGGGCAGAAACAGGACAAGCCCAAAGAGGCTGAAACGAAAATGTTCAGTGAATCTGCGATAAAACTTATTTTCTATTTTTTGCTAGACAAGGCAAATATAGGAAAAACATATAGAAAAATTTCAGAAGAAACTGGCTACTCTCTTGGAACCATTAAAAATGTTATTGAAGATATGATCCGACACCATCATCTTATAAAAACTCCTAAAGGAAGAGTTCTGATGGATTGGAGAAAATTACTTAATGAATGGCAAGTGACATATAACCAGTCTTTAAAACCAAAATTGTTCTTGAAGAAGATGAGACTTGGAAGTCCTGAACTTAGACGAAATTGGCAGGATATAAAATTACCAAAGAACTCTTATTGGGGTGGCGAAAGCGGTGCCAATCTTATTGATGGATACCTAACTCCAGAGATACTAACGATCTACACGGATGGAGATAGTGTTGATTTGATTAGGACAGCAAAGATGTTACCCTCTTCTGATGGCGACATTCTTGTTTACAAGAAATTCTGGACAGGAGTAACGGAAAGTAATATGGTCCCGAAAATATTAACCTATGCAGATTTAATGGGAACGACAGACAGCCGTTGTCTTGAAGCTGCCAAAAGAATTATCGATGATGGAAAATAGCCTAAGTAAAGAAGGGCTGGAGAATGATGCCTTATATGAGACTCTCAAGGCTCTTAGCGATTGCGTCTCAAAAATAGGACTGAAACTCTATGTGGTGGGTGCTACGGCTAGAGATATCATGATGAAGTTGCTTGATGAGTATCCTTCAAGACGCAAAACAAGAGATCTCGATGTGGCTATTGCCTTGTCTGATTGGTCGCAATTCGATAATCTTAGCGAAATTCTTCAAAAGAACCACTTCAGAAAGGCTCCTGCTAATCAAAAATTCTATTACGAAGGAGAAGATCATGATAATGATTACGAGGTAGATATTGTTCCCTTTGGTGATATTGCCGAAGAGAATGAAACCTTAGTTTGGCCTCCCGAATATGAGTTGGAGATATCGGTCAAATGCTTTACTGATGTAATGGACCATTCTATTGCGGTATCTATCAACAACTCGTTTGACGTAAACATCGCGACATTGGCAGGACAGTTCTTTATTAAGCTGGATTCCTACATGGACAGACACACCAAAAATCATAAAGATGCCGATGATATGTTTTTCATTCTTGAAAAATATTATGTCTCCAAACTACTTGATAGCGATGTGATTCCTGATGACGTAACCTTAGAAGGAGATAAGGAAATCATTTGGGGCTCTCAATGGTTAGCAAGCGAAATCAAGCACATACTGAGCAATGAACACCTTGCCGATTACTCTGATATGATAAAAACAGAACTTGATAAAGGAACTGAAAGCGACCTTATAAAAGACTTCATCAAATTATATGGTGATGAAGAAGATGATGCCTATGATGTCAGCTTGAGTATCTGGACAAATATATACGATATTCTAAACAAAGAAATTGAGGAAAGAAATGAAGATAAGTGATTTTTCCATCGGAAGTTCAGATACCAATGAAGATTATCTTCTGTATAGGAATATGGATATTAATGGCTATGTCATTGCCCTAGCCGATGGAATGGGAGGATT
>CALNBT010000183.1 GCA_937874345.1 uncultured Prevotella sp. | reverse complement strand
TGGGTGATGAAACTAACGTCCGACTCAACCGTGCAACGTATTCCTGTGACCATTGGCCGTCATGACAGCCATCAGACTGAAATCAAATCACCCGTACTGTCACCCAACGACCGCATCGTGCTGACAGGTGCTTACGGTTTGGCAGATGATGCATTGGTTAAATTGAAAAAATGAAGCAGATGAATCACTCGAACCGACCCTCCATGTACATTCAGTACATGAAACCTATTTTGTTTGTTGGCGTGCTGTTGCTCCTGGCAGGCATCTATAGTTATGTAGAGATGACGAAGGGACTGTTCCCCGAGGTAGAATTCCCACGAATATCGTTAGTGGTCGATGCCGGTGAACAGCCTGTCGACCGTATGATGATTACAGTAACCAAACCGTTGGAGAGTGCCGTGAAGAAAGTTCCGGGCGTCACAACCGTCAAGAGCAATACCAGTCGCGGCAGCTGTACCATCGACGTCTTTTTCAAATGGGGACTCGATATCTATGCGTTGAAAGCCCAACTCGAGAGCAGGGTAGCAGAGATTCGTAATTTCTTGCCGGCAGGAACCGTCATCTCTACCGAACTGATGAACCAGTCGCTGTTTCCGGTATATGGCTATACGCTGAAGAGTAAGACGCATAGTAAGATTGAGATGCGCGACGTGGCCAACCTCATTGTGCGTCCGTTGTTCTCACAGGTAGAAGGTATCAGCAATGTGGTGGTACACGGCGGTAAGGCGAAAGAGTTTGTCGTGATACCCGATATCGTGAAGATGACGGCATTGGGATTGACACCCGACGATATTCAACAGGCTTTTCAGCAGACCAATTTCATTGAGAGCAACGGTCAGGTTGCCGATTATCATCGATTGTACCTTACCTTGACCGATACGCGTATTGAGAATATCCGTCAGCTAGAGAATACCATTATCCGAAACAATGCCAACCGTACCGTGCGACTCAGCGACATAGCGAAGGTAGAGGTGCAGGAACGGCAGGAGTTTTTGAAGATCAATGCCAACGGCGATGATGCTGTCTTGATAGACATGGTGAAGCAGCCGGGTGTCAACCTGCTGACCTTTGCCAAGAACGTTGAAGCCAAGCAGCTGGAGGTACAGAAGGCTTTACCGAAAGGGTATGAACTGAAATCGTATTATAATCAGAGTGCCTTTGTGAGCAGTAGCGTTTCAGGCGTGGTGCGCACCATCCTCGAAGGATTGGTTTTGGCCATCATCGTCATGTTCATTGCGTTGCGGTCGTGGCGCACCAGCATGGCTGTGGTGCTGTCTATTCCGGTGACCTTTGGCTTCAGTCTGCTGCTGGTGCATCTCGCAGGCATTACCATCAATGTGATGTCGTTGGGTGCCATCGCGGCATCGGTGGGCCTGGTGCTCGACGATGCGGTGGTGATCATCGAACAGATCTACCGTGAGCAGGAAGAGTATCCCGAAAAGCCTCGCCGCTTAGTGGTACGACATGCCATCCACAACTTGTTCCCGGCCATGGTGGCCTCGTCGTTGTCGACCATCGTCATCTATTTTCCATTTAGGTTGATGAGTGGCTTGGCGGGTAGTTTCTTCAAGGATCTGGCAACCACGATGATGTTGACCCTGGTTGCATCATTCTTCATCACATGGCTATTGCTGCCAACGCTCTATCTATTGTTTGCAGACAAGGTGGCCTTCAAGCCCCGATTTGCCGGCATGGGAAAAGAAGAATTGGAAAAAAGAGCCGTCAACAAAGTAAGATGGCTGACATGGGCTTACCGGCGCCCCTATATCTCGGTGGCATTTATTGTGTTGGTTATCATTGGGGGATATGCCGCCTACCGCAATATGGAGACCGGATTCTTGCCCGACCTGGACGAAGGCTCCATCGTCTTGGATTACCATACGCCGGCAGGTACCGACAT
>CALNBT010000182.1 GCA_937874345.1 uncultured Prevotella sp. | reverse complement strand
ATAACTTAAAATAATAGATTATGAATGTAAAACCTTTAGCAGACAGAGTGCTGGTGCTTCCTGCACCTGCAGAAGAAAAAGTTGGTGGAATCATTATTCCTGATACTGCAAAAGAGAAACCTTTGCATGGTGTTATCGTAGCTGTTGGTAATGGTACCAAAGACGAAGAAATGATTTTAAAATCCGGAGATGAAGTTCTATATGGAAAATACAGTGGTACGGAATTAGAATTTGACGGAGAGAAGTATCTGATTATGCGTCAGAGTGATGTACTTGCAATTGTAAACAAATAGGACTATTTAGGTTCAATTTGAGTAATACAATAAAATAACCTAAATTAATTAATACAAAATAATTATGGCAAAAGATATTAAATATAATGTAGAAGCAAGGGACTTGCTGAAAGATGGTGTCGACAAGTTGGCTAATGCTGTTAAAATAACACTAGGTCCTAAAGGACGTAATGTTGTGATTGAAAAGAAATTCGGTGCTCCTCAGATTACGAAAGATGGTGTTACAGTGGCAAAAGAAATTGATTTGGAGAATCCGTTTGAGAATACCGGTGCACAACTTGTAAAGAGCGTTGCTTCTAAGACTGGTGATGATGCTGGTGACGGAACAACTACTGCTACCATTTTGACACAGGCTATAGTAACTGAAGGTTTGAAAAATGTTACTGCTGGTGCCAATCCGATGGACTTAAAACGTGGTATTGATAAGGCCGTAAATGCAATTGTAGATTATATCAAGGATCACGCTGAGTTGGTTGGAAGCAATTATGACAAGATAGAGCAAGTTGCTACGGTATCTGCCAATAATGATCCTGAAATTGGAAAGCTGTTAGCTGATGCGATGCGTAAGGTTAGCAAAAATGGTGTTATTACGATTGAGGAAAGCAAGAGTCGTGAGACAAGCATCGGAGTTGTTGAAGGAATGCAATTTGATCGTGGTTATTTGTCTGGCTATTTTGTTACCGATTCTGACAAGATGGAGTGTGTATTGGAAAATCCATATATCCTGATTTACGATAAAAAGATTTCAAACATTAAAGATTTCTTGCCGATACTACAGCCAGCAGCAGAGAGTGGACGTCCATTGCTCGTTATTGCAGAAGATGTTGATTCAGAAGCATTGACTACGTTAGTTGTTAACCGTTTACGTGCAGGATTGAAGATTTGTGCTGTTAAGGCTCCTGGTTTTGGTGATCGTCGTAAAGCCATGTTGGAAGATATTGCCATCCTGACCGGTGGGGTTGTTGTCAGCGAAGAAAAAGGTCTTAAGCTTGAACAGGCTACCCTCGAAATGTTGGGTACAGCAGAAAAGGTTACTGTTTCGAAAGATTACACAACAGTTGTCAATGGTAGTGGTCAATCCGAAAATATTCAGGATCGTATTGCTCAAATTAAGAACGAGATTGAGAATACCACAAGCTCATACGATAAAGAAAAACTGCAAGAGCGTTTGGCAAAATTGTCAGGTGGGGTAGCTGTTTTGTATGTTGGTGGCAATAGCGAGGTTGAAATGAAAGAAAAGAAAGACCGCGTAGATGATGCTCTTAGTGCAACACGTGCAGCTATCGAAGAAGGTGTTGTTGCTGGTGGCGGTACAACCTACATCCGGGCATTGGATTCTTTGATAGATTTGAAGGGAGACAATTCTGATGAACAAACCGGTATTAATATCATCAAACGTGCTATTGAAGAGCCATTACGTCAAATTGTAACCAATGCAGGTGGTGAAGGTGCTGTGGTCGTTGATAAAGTTCGCAAGGGTGAAGGTGACTATGGTTACAATGCGCGCACCGATACTTATGAGGATTTGAGAGTTTCCGGCGTTATTGATCCTGCAAAGGTGACTCGTGTTGCACTTGAAAATGCTGCATCGATTGCAGGCATGTTCTTGACAACAGAATGTGTCATTGTTGATAAACCAGAAGAGAAACCTGCAGCTCCAATGGCACCAGGAATGGGTGGAATGATGTAATAAACATTCGTAAATTGAAATGAAAAAGGGATGATTTGCTAAAAACCATCCCTTTTTCATTATTTTCTTTGAAAATAGAAAAATTCTTATCAAAATATTTGGAACTCATGACAAACTTTTGTATATTTGCGATATACAAAATAAATGAATATACAGTTTATAACTGAAAAATATTTTTGATTTGTTTTAGTAGATTAGTTTTTAAGTAGTTTGTTTTTGAAAATCGAATGTCGTGAGACATTCGATTTCTCCTTTACTCAATTTTCCCACTCTAGTAAGTATCATTTGGTACCTATAAATTGCTCAAATCAAATTTTCTGTTTTCTGCCAATATCGGATAAGGCTTTTTATATTAATTTTTCAATATACAAAAAAACTCCCAAATAGAAATATTCGGGAGTTTAGCGTGGTACCACCAGGAATCGAACCGGGGACACAAGGATTTTCAGTCCTTTGCTCTACCAACTGAGCTATGGCACCATCGTTGTTTTGCGGTTGCAAAGGTAAGAAATCTTTTTGAATTGTAAAGCATTTACACGAAAATGTTTTACGGGTTAATATTTATTAACAAAGCTGTTTCGTCTAACAAATCCCACTTTTAACAGGCCAACTCCTAAGTAGAAAACATAAGTTGTTGATACCTAAATTATAACGGATTCCAACCTTGTGCTTTTAATTCAAACTCCTGATTATCTCTGGTAACGAGTTGACATCCAAAGGACGGTTTTGTAATATGACCAATCAACTTCACATTTTCTAATGCTTCTACTTTTTCATAGTCACCGATAGAAACTGTGAAAAGCAATTCATAGTCTTCACCGCCATTAAGTGCACAGGTAGTGACGTTCATATTCATTTCTTCAGCCATTACTGCGGTCTGGTAGTCGATTGGAATGTTCTTTTCATAAATATGACATCCACATTGGCTCTGTTTGCAAATATGCAGCAACTCACTACTAAGTCCATCAGAAATGTCAATCATTGAAGTAGGATGGATGCCATTTTCCTTCAAACTCTCAATAATATCTCCACGAGCTTCTGTTTGCAACTGCCTTTGAAGTAAATATTCCTTTCCGGCAAAGTCAGGTAGAAAATCAGACAAGTCTTTGAGTTGAATGTTCAGTCGCTCAACGAGAGGCTCATCTTGTTGTTCTTTTGCAATCTTGATCTTCTCCTTTACTTCTTCAATTTGTTTGTAGTAAACGTTTTTTTCACGCTCAAGAAGCATCAGTCCCATGTAGGCTGCTCCTAAATCACCACTCACACAAATGAGATCTGTATCCTTGGCTCCATGACGATAGACGATGTCTTCGGCCTTTGCTTCACCAATACACGTAATACTAATAGCAAGACCGGTACGAGATGTTGTTGTATCTCCTCCAACAAGGTCTACACCCCATTTGTCACAGGCCATTTTTAGGCCGCTGTAGAAATCGTCTAGATCTTCAACCTTAAAGCGCTTGTCAAACGCAATACTGACTAATAGTTGTTTTGGAGAGCCATTCATGGAAAAAATGTCACTGAAGTTGACCATTGCCGACTTGTACCCCAAGTGTTGCATATCCATGTAGGTTAGGTCAAAGTGGATTCCTTCCATGAGCATATCGGTCGTTACTAGAACTTCATGATCATGATAGTGAAGAACCGAACAGTCGTCTCCCACACCGAATTTTGATGATTCATTTTTCAAGGTAATACTCTTGGTCAGGCGATCTATTAATCCGAATTCACCTAATTTTGAAATATCTGTCATTTTATTGAATTATTTTGTTTAAAATAAATGAGTGAACAGATAGGTGCTCACTCATTTTAATTGTTTATAGCGCTATCAGAATTAGCTTCTCTTAATCATTTCTCTCATGATTTCTGTCATTAAGGGTTGGGCACGGTTTGCAGCCTCCTGAACTTCCTCATGCGAAACCTCGACAGCTTTTCCCTCAATTCCCAAATCAGTAATGATGCTGATTCCAAAAACTTTGATACCGCAATGACGAGCAACAATAACCTCAGGAACCGTACTCATACCAACAGCATCACCACCTAGACGATGATACATGCGGTATTCTGATGGAGTCTCGAATGTAGGACCTTGCACACCAATATAAATACCATGCACAACCCTTATCTGCTTCTCATGGGCAATTTGATCTGCCAAAGCGATAAGAGAATGGTCATAGGCTTCATGCATATCCGGGAATCGTGGGCCTGTAGGGAAGTTTTTCCCATGTAGCGGGTGTTCTGGGAAAAAATTGATATGATCGTCTATGATCATCAAGTCGCCAATTCGGAAATTTGGATTCATACCACCCGAAGCATTGGATACAAAAAGCGTTTCTATCCCAAGCTCATACATCACTCTTTCCGGAAACGTAACTTCTTTCATTTCATAGCCTTCATAATAATGAAATCTACCTTGCATGGCCATGATATCCTTATTACCTAATTTTCCGAAAATCAACTTTCCAGAATGCCCTTCAACAGTAGAAAGCGGAAAGTTGGGTATATCCTTATAAGAAAACTCGTAACTATCTGTTATTTCTGAAGCTAATTGTCCCAGGCCTGTTCCCAGAATGATGGCTGTTTTTGGACTTGTTGTCATTCTTTCCTTTAACCAGGATGCTGTTTCTTGAATTTTTTCGTACATAGCTTATAATTTTATGATTGAATTCCTCTTCGCTGCCGAGTAAGAAATTAATTTTGATAGGTAACTGATAAATAGCCTTTTTCACTTCATCTGTCAGTAGTTCTGCAGACACCAATCTGGCGGCATCTTTTTCAGTAGTGATAATAATCTTGTTAGCTTCCAGTTGACTGAATTTTTCATTCAATTTTTCAATATCGCTTTGCGTAAACTGATGATGATCACTGAAAGTCATCTGAAAGATGCTTTTGCATTTTGTCAGTAAGTCAGTTTTGAGTTGTTGAGGCGATGCGATACCTGTTAAAAGAAGTACATTTTTATCTGCAAGAGAATCTAACGGGAGGCTGCCTTTACCAAAAATTGGTTGCAAGTCACAATATTCCAGTGAAGTGAAAAATAATGATTGGAAAGGATAGAGATCCATATTTTTGGTGAGGACTCTAAACTCCATTGGCTTTAGGTCGTTGGGACATTTTGTTACGATCACAATATCTGCCCGATCTTTCCCACTAACGTGTTCTCTTAGACGACCCGCAGGAAGCAGTTTGTCGTTCATGATAAATCTGTGATAATCGACCAGTAGTATATTTATTCCAGGCTTGACATATCTATGTTGATAAGCATCGTCCAACAGGATGACATCAACGCTATTCGTCACAGTATCTGTCAAAAGCCTCTGGATTCCTTGTCTTCTATTTTTATCAACAGCAACAATGACCTCCGGAAACTTTTTCTTCATCTGATAAGGTTCGTCACCAATAGAAGATGCTGTAGATTCTTCATCAGCCAAAACAAAACCATGACTCGTGCGTTTGAATCCGCGAGATAGCACTCCAACCTGCATGATGTCTTTCAACAAGCGGATGAGATATTCTACATGGGGAGTCTTCCCGGTCCCACCGACGGTGATATTGCCAACAGAGATGATTGGAATGTCAAAAGGAGTTTCCTTGAGAATTCCCATTTCAAACAGCTGATTACGAAATCGAACGCCTAAGCCATACAACCAGCTTAAAGGTAAAAGCCATTCATTAATCTTGATAAAGTCTCCTTCTGTTCGCATGAAATTCTTTTGACGGTTCTTTTCTCCAGATTGGTTCTATCAAACAGAATCCTTTCGTCTGGTTACACAAATATTTTTATCGAATATTGAAATAATACGGAATACGTGCCTGAATCATATTTTGTTGATTCATCGTTTTTAGCAGGATGAAAGGTTCATAATATTCTCCCAAACTGCTGCGCATTTGCTCGTCAAGATAGTTTTTACGAGTTGCAGCAGACAACAATTGTTCCATCCAATCAGTTGTTTCAGGATAATTATCTGTGTAATACTGATCAAGCTTTGCCAATTGTGCTGCTTTAGAAACAGCTTTATCCAATCCGCCAAGTTCGTCAACCAGTTTGATCTTGAGTGCATCCTGTCCCAAGAATACATGGCCTTGAGCAATCTCTTCTACTTGTGAAATTTTCATCTTTCTTCCATCTGCAACACGCTGGCGGAAGATTTGATAGCCACGGTCAATATATTGGGTAAGAAAACCAATTTCTTCAGCGTTCATGGGCCTTGCAGAAGAGCCCATTAACGAATTCTTGTTTGTTTTTACCTCATCAAATTTGATACCCAGTTTTTGTGTCAGCAACTGGCTTCGGTCAGGAATCATGCCAAAAATGCCGATGCTTCCAGTCAATGTCGTTGGTTGAGCCACAATCCAATTGGCATTACAGCTCATGTAATAGCCACCTGAAGCGGCCATTCCTCCCATGGAAACGACAACAGGCTTTTTCTTCTTCAGCATCTCGATCTGATGCCAAATCTGTTCAGAAGCATAGGCACTGCCGCCACCGGAATTGATTCGAATAACGACAGCCTTAACGTCATCATCATTGGCAAGTGATTCCAAATCTTTGCAAACTTCAGTCGCAACGATCATGTGTTCGGAACCGAAGAGGCCTCCTTCGACAGGACTGTCAACGATTGAACCATATGCATAATATACTGCAATTTCTTTTCCATCCGTATTTTCCTTTGTTTTTACCATTCCAGTAACGTCAACTTGATTGATGGGTTTGTCTGCATCAAGACCAAAGATTTTCTTTGCTTCAGCTTTTACCTGATCAGTGTATAGTAGTCCATCGATGAGTTTCTCGGATAAATAATCTTTAGGATTGTTGAAAGTAATCAAATTATCAGCAAACCTATTCAGTTGATCGACGCTGATCTTTCGACTCTGGCTAACAGCTTGGCAAACATTGTTCCACGTGCCCGAAATATATGCTTGTGTTTGTTCGCGACTAGGATCGCTCATCTTGTCAGAGGTAAACATCTCTGTTGCACTCTTATATTTACCTACTTTTACGACTTGGAATTTGATGCCAAACTTAGCAAGAAGGTCTTTCACAAAAATTGGTTCTGCACCGATACCATGCCAATCAATCATACCTTGAGGGTTCAGATAGATTTTGTCAGCAACAGAGGCGATATAGTAATTTCCTTGCGTGTAATTGTCTGCATAAGCAATAATCTTTTTCCCACTTTTCTTGAAATCAAGGAGGGCATTTCTGATTTCCTGCCTACTCGCATAATCTCCGGTCATCATTCCAGACTCAATATAGATGCCCTTAATCCGATCGTTGGTTTTAGCTTTATTGATAGCAGATAAAATCTCTTCAAGGCCAAGATTTTTCATTGATTTATCCGTCAACTCTCCCCAGATATTCGATTCGGTCCGTTCTTGCAAGGTACCTGAAAGATTAATGACCAGAACAGAATTCTTACTGACGTTTTGTGTTGCCTGTGAGGATGAAACCATTCCAACGATGCTCATCACACCAAGAATGCAGATTACGAGACCAAACAGAATGAGTCCGGTGACAGTTGCACCTACATATTTCAAGAAATCTTTCATAAGATAAGAGTTTGATTATTGATTGCAAATATAGTTAATAATATTCAAATGTAGGCATAAACCAACTATTTTATTGTTCATAACGGTAACCTTTCTGTTGCTGAATGAACGAGTAGCAATGTCTTTCACAATTCACTGTAAAGTGCTTGATTCCAACAACATGCAATATGAATAATATTGCGAAAGGATAGCATAGGGATTGCTTGGCGATATGAATGGAATTGTCAGACAATCTTGATGATATTGACTTGCTCATCATTTAGACCTCTATGGGTTCTCTATATTCTACCACTTGAATCTGTTTATCATTGTAATGAAGTTTCATGGACAATATTTGTAGAATCTGATATTTTATGCTATATTTGTGAGAATATCAATACTGAGGCACATGAAAAGGGCTATCATTATGGGTGCTTCTTCTGGAATAGGACAAGAAGTTGCCAGGTTATTATTTTTCGATGGGTGGACAATAGGTGTTGCTGCCCGTAGAGAAGAAGCGCTGATCGAATGGAAACAAAAGCAATTAGCGTTTTTGGCAAAGGCGGAAAATCAACAGGCAACAAGCTTTGCAGAGAAAATTTTCACCATGTCAATTGATGTCTGTGAACCTGATGCTCCACAGAAATTGATTTTGCTCATAGAACGTCTTGGTGGAATAGACCTGTATATACACGCATCGGGAATTGGAAAACAAAATCCTTATCTTGAAACTGATATAGAATTGAATATCGTTCGTACCAACGGACTAGGTTTTACCCAGATGATGGATACTGTTTTTCGGTATATGGCCGAGAACGATGGCGGTCATATTGTCGCAATATCTTCCATTGCTGGCACGAAAGGATTGGCATTGGCGCCTTCTTACAGTGCAACAAAGGCCTTTCAGAACACATATATCGAGGCCTTGGAACAATTGGCTGATAATAGGCATTTGAAGATTTGTTTTACGGATATTCGCCCTGGCTTTGTCGATACACCGTTATTAGCAGGAGGTAAATATCCCATGCTGCTCGATAAACGCATGGTTGCAAAGAAAATCATGCGTGCCATTCAAAAAAAGAAACATGTATACATCATTGATTGGCGATGGCGAATAATGACTTTCCTATGGGGGTTGATACCTCGTTTCATCTGGCGCAGATGGAAGCTATTCAAGAAACGATAAAGAAATCTCAAGGAAATAATCGCTAAATATTTTGTTTGGCAAATCCCCCTGTTCAGCGATCAGAATTCTGCTAGATGCAAACAAAAAAGATTCCCATAACAAGAACGGATGCGATGGGAATCTTTATTTTATAGAAATAATTATTTGTATTTGTCAATGAATGGCTGAGCGCGGGAATCTCCTAATTGTTTTGCTTTGTTTAAGGCTTCCAGACCTTCTTTTTTCTGTTTGTTTTGAATGAGTGCCAGACCCTTGATAAGATAGGCGTCAGGGTAGCTGGGAGCAACAGCAATGCAGAGATCTGCTGTTTGAATGGCATCTGCCAATAAATTGACCTTTAGTTGCAGTGACGCCATTTCGGCCAAATAAGTCGGCTCTTGACGATCAAGGACCGCTGCATGCGCAATGTCATTTAAGGCCTGCTGATAATGTTTAAGCTGCATGTGACATTTGTAACGTGTGTAATAGAATTGAGCATTGGCACGCCCAATCATCAATGTATCGTATACGTTATAGTCATCCAATGCTTTTTTATATTCTCCTATTTGGTCGTATGCAACACCTCTGGCCAAAATATAGGGTGCAGAAATGTTTGTCAGTGGTCGGGGAGAAGATACAACAGCACTGTCCAAAAGTGAAAGTATATCAGCTGTAGGTGCTTTCAATTGCTTTTTGCTTTGAGCCGCTTCATAAAAAAGATCGCTGGAGCGTAATGATGTTTTGGTTAAGCCCATAAACATATCATAAGCCTTCTGGTAGTCTCCCTTTGTATAAATAATTTGAGCGCGTTGGTGTTGATAAGCAGGATCTTGCTTGATTTCATTTGCCTTTGTGGCTTCATCCAAAGCTTTATCCAAAGACCAAGCGGTAAAGGTTGAGTCGGGTTGGAGAAGCTGTTGCTGATAAATAAGTTTGGAATATTCCGAATGGGCAACATCCTTTTCTTGAACAGTTTTGATGGCTGTTTCCATCTCTTGTGCTGCCAGAGGTAACTGATGGTTCGCAACATAAATTCTTGCCTGTGCCGCATATCCATCTATGGATTTTGGAAACAGACGTTTGAAATCATTGACATATTTGGGATAGTTCTTATTATTCTGTTCTCCTGACATAACAAGGGTAACCAAGGCTTCTTTTTCCTCTGATGGCATCTGTGTCCGAATATTTGTTTGACGTAAAACCGGATCAGCAACAGACAAACCAGAAGTGATGGTCATAGAATTCATAAAATTGACATCTATGGCATGAAGGTCTGTTGAACTGCTGGAGGGTTGCAACAATCCGATAATCTCTCCCTTTTCATTGACAAACGGACAACCTGGGGCATTTTCAGGAGCTGTAGCTTCTAGGATATAATACGAATACTTGTCCATAAATTTTTCAACTTTTTGGATTGCCATTTGTACAAGTTCAGGTGATTTAACTGCATATCCGACCAACCATACTTTGTCTCCTTCCTTTAATGGATTGCTGGCAAGCTTCGGTTTTGTTGATTTTCCATCAACTTTGAACTTACACACGTCATACAATTCGTTCGCACCCACGATAACGTCAACATTCATGACATTCCCATTCGCATCGATGACGACTGCGCTGTCAGCACCGGCAAATGGTTTCCACGCACTGACTGCTTCGCCATTACTGCCTACAAAAAAGCCTCTCGAAGATTGCAGGAGCGCACCATCTTTGGTGAAAGTAGTTAAAGTAAACACCGATTTGGCTGTCGCTTTGACAGAGGATGACTGGGCATAAGCCTTCGGTGCCACAATAGACAGCGTAAAGGCTAATACCATAAATAAGAGAAAGGGCTTGATTATTTTTTTCATAATAGACTAATTTGCATGTAATAATTCTGTTGCATTGGCTAAAGCGGCCGCTGTAATATTGCTACCACTTAGCATCTTTGCGATTTCCTGAACACGTTGATCTGTAGTTAGTTGAATCATCTTGCTTTCAGTACCACTCGAGGTTTCTTCTTTTGATACAGAATAATGGTATTCTCCCGTTGCTGCTATTTGAGGCAAGTGTGTGATACTGATTACTTGATGGCTGTTTTGTCCCATTTCGTGCATCATTTTCGCCATTTTTTCTGCGACTTTGCCGCTGACACCAGTATCAATCTCATCGAAGATGATGGTAGGAAGATTTACCGTATTGCTGATAAGTGACTTTAAAGATAGCATCACTCTTGATATTTCACCGCCTGAAGCAACTTGAGAAACCGGTTGAAGCGGAGACTTGGTATTGCCACTGAATAAGAAGGATACACGATCCTTTCCATTGTTAGCCAATGGTTTATCGGAAATTTGAACCTTGAATTGCACAGAAGGTATTCCTAATGGTGCCAGTCTTTTAAGCATCTCTTTTTCTATTTTTTCCGATGCTTGCTTTCGTTTGTTGGTCAAGTTACCAGCTAAATCAAGGCATTTGTTGAGGAGGTCGGCTGCAACAATTTGTTGTTGTCTAATCGATTCATCACTATTATCGATTGTAGCGAGTTGGTCTTTCAGTTGATTTTGTAAATCTAACAGTTCATTTACATTTGCCACATGGAATTTATGTTCCAAAGAATAAATGACATCGAGTCTGTTTTGTATCTGTTCTAATCGTTGAGGGTCAAAGTCGATGTTTTCCTTCTCTGTGTTGATCTCTTTCGAAATATCTTTCAATTCGATGTAGACACTATCAAGTCTTTCTGCCAGATTGTTCATTGATGGATAAACGATCTTGATACTTTCAACTTGCTGACAAGCATTTCTCAAAGAATCTACAATTCCTTCAGTCTCTCCAGACAAAAGTAAATCTGTATTGAATAGGCCATTCTTAATTTCTTCAAAATGGGTCAATGTTTCCAATTCTTGTTCAAGGGATTCTTGTTCATCTTGAATCAGCTGTGCTTGGGAAAGTTCATTGAATTGGAACCGCATGAAATCCTCGTTTTCATGCCCTTTAGCAATGGCTTCTTTCAATTGTTGGAGCTTCTCTTCTTCCTTTCTATAATGGTTATACTGTTGTTGGAAATCTTTCACTAACAGGTCGTCTTGCGCAATGATGTCAACCACCTGTAGCTGAAAATCCTCTTTATTAAGTAATAGATTTTGATGTTGAGAATGAATGTCAATAAGCTGCTCTCCCAGCTCTTTCATAGCCGAAAGTGGGGCAGGAGTATCGTTGATAAAAGCTCTGCTTTTGCCATTACTGAATATTTCACGTCTAAGGATGCAATCCTCTGGATCATAATCAATATCATTCTTTTCAAAAAACGATTGAAGATGATAGCGTGAAATGTCAAAGTGTGCTTCAATAAGACATTTTTCTTGACCTAATCTGATGGTTTTATTATCAGCGCGACTTCCCATCAAGAGACTAATTGCCTCTAAAATGATGCTCTTACCCGCACCTGTTTCACCTGTTATAACAGAAAAACCGGGATAAAAATGGATATCTAGTTCACTAATTATAGTGTAGTTGCGAATATATAATTGCTTGAACATTATTGTTTGATTTTCTCCCAGGCGTTATTTTGTGAAGCGTTGATTGAAAACAATATTTCATAGACCGATTCCCTTTCTTTCTCGGTGCCTTTGCCTTGGTAAATACCAGACAGTTCGTCACGTTTAAAATCGGTCCAAATTTGTGGTAACAGACTCAAAGGTCGATCTTCGTGAGCCTTCTTCAAATCATCTTGAAGGGCTGTAGTGATATTAGTTCTTCCTCTTTCCACATTTGTAGCCATTTGGTCTAGCCCATTGCGATAATAATCATATTGAAGTTTTCTGAAAGAACTCATCGCACTATTCAGGTAATCATTAATGATGGCAAAACGATTTCGGCTGTTATCAAATGATTTCCAGCCTGCAAAATTTAGATTCTGCGCATTGTTTGTTAAATTTAAACATCTTTGCAAGATATCTTCGCCCCCCATGGAAGCAAATGAATCCAGGTTAATTCCAATAATGAGATAAGCATAATAGGCCAAAAGTGCTGTCAACTGATTGTCAATGGACTGTTCATTGAATTCGAGTTGGTCAAATTGAGCAAACGCAAAATTGAAGTCATTGTCGGTATTATTATATATTGTCGTGGTATAAGACGAATTATAAACGGGACGATTAGCCTGAATCAGTGCCTTGCAAGTAAATGTATTGGTTGTATTGTCATATTTTGTTACCGTGATATTGAAACTGCAAGGGATGCGCTCGTTTTTTTGAAACTGTAAATCGGTCCATTGCTTATCATTGACAAAACGATTGAGCGTCTCTTCCAAATTTTTGAATACGCTTACGTCTGTTCCTTGAATTTGGCTTGAATTGATTCTGATAGTGGCATTCAGCTCTTGACTTTTGATACTTAGCACCGTAGCACAGGTCAAGATTAAAATCAATGTAAATATAGTCAAGTCTCTTTTCATCCTTAAACAGATATCATTGCGTAATATACAGAAATATTATTTATTATTGAACTCTCGAAGACGGATACGAGTTAAAACTTGTTTTGTATTCAGCGTGAAATCGCCAGCAAGCATCCAACTATAGTAGCCAGGGTCGCGACGTAACACTTCTGATACAGCCCAACCTTTGTATTTACCGAAATTAAAGACTTCTTGTTTTCTCACAGACCCATCTTTATCGTGTAAAGCTTGGCCGTCAGGTCCTTTGATTTCTCCCCAAACGATTCGTCCTACGAAATCAACATTGTCGTTAAGTTTTGAAAATTCAGCAAGGTAGTCAATGTCGTTTGGTAAAGATCTAGAGGGTTCCTCTGCCTTTTCTGGATTGTATTTATCCAATTGCCCCATTAACACTCTGAAGGTAGCCTCTGTATCTTCATCTGCACGGTGTGCAGTGAAGTCTTCTTCCATTTTTCGTCCACAATAAAATTTATATGCGGCAGCAAGATTACGGCGTTCCATTTTATGAAAAATTGTTTGAACATCAATAAGCTTGCATTTAGAAAAATCAAAATCAATACCGGTTCTCAAAAATTCTTCAGACAACATTGGTATGTCAAAGTGATTTGAATTGAAGCCTGCAAAGTCACATCCTTTGAATTTATCATTCAATTTCTGTGCAATTTCTTTAAAAGATGGCGCATTAGCCACATCTGCATCGGAAATTCCAGTCAGGGAAGTAATTTCTTGAGGAATTGGTTTACCAGGGTTTACAAAAATATTTTCGCGAAGTTCCTCTTCATTTGGAAACACCTTAATATAAGAAATTTGGATGATCCTGTCTTTTACAAGATCAAGTCCTGTTGTTTCTAAATCAAAGACAATAAGAGGTTTTTTTAAGTTTAATCTCATTAGACTTTTTATTATTATCAAACAATGTATCTATTTGATGCCAAAAATTTAATTTAGGCTCAAATAGACACATCTTTTAGGGATCATTGTCAAATTAATCATTCAACAACATTGGCATTATCAGCATCAAAATGTCTTCGTCACCAGTCTGTTCTGCAGGAATGATTATTCCAGCTCGACTTGGATCAGCCAGTTGAATGGTAACATCGTCGCTGTCAAGATTCGATAAAATCTCGATCAAAGAACTACCTTTGAAACCAATATTCATGTTTTGCCCAGAATAGTCGCAGACGATACTTTCCTTTGCGCTGGTAGCAAAGTCAATATCCTCTGAAGATAATTCCAGTTTCCCGGCCTCAAGATGGAACCTGACCAATTGACTGCTTTCACTTGCGAAAGGAATTACACGACGTAATGCACTTAAAAGACCCCTACGGTCAACAGTCAATTGATTTGGATTGTTTTGAGGGATGACAGAATTGTAATTGGGATATCTACCTTCAATCAATCTACAAGACAACGAACCTCCTTCATATTGAATCTCTGCATTCCTACCGTTAAACTTAATAACAGTATCGCCTTCACTTTTACCAAGTACATTTCTTAACAGAATAGCTGGCTTTTTGGGAAGAATAAATGATGCAGGCGCATCGCTCTTCACAGAAAGGTTTTTGTTTCTAACCAACTTATGGCCATCACTAGCCACAATTGCAAGTCCATCTTCTGTTAAATCGAAGTAGATACCGTTCATAACGGGCCTCAATTCATCTTGAGCAGTCGCAAAAATCGATCTGTTAATATTGTCATTTAAAATGGATGACTTCATCGATATAACGGTTGCTCCATCCTGAATGTCTTGCGTGATGGGATATTCGTCACCGTTCTGGGCGATAAAGTTATAGACGCCGTTTTGGTAATGAATTTGAATGGTCATTTTTGAGAGATCAACATCAAACGTAAGAGGTTGCTCAGGAAGTTCTTTAACAGAGTCGAGAATGGTGCGATTGGGGACTGCAAAACGACAATCTCCATCACATTCATCTAATCCAACAGAGGTACGCATTACATTTTCACTGTCACTGGCAGTAATGTTCAAAACATGATTTCGAATATCAAATAAAAAGCAGTCAAGAATTGGTAATGAATTCTTACTGTTGATGACTTTTGACAAGGTTTGCAATCGACTGTTTAGCGCAGTGCTTGATAAAGTAAATCTCATTGGTAAATATTTTAATAGTTTTTCTTATTTTTATCTTGTTACAAAAATACAAAAAAGTAGTGTGCCAAACAAAAAATGACTCCAATAATTTTCTGATTTAGAACTATTTTACTAATTTCGCATTTGGATACCGAATTGCTGTAGAGCAATTTTGTCTAACAACTTTTATAAAAACGCGATAAATGGAATTACAAGGAAAAGTTATTGTAGAAACACCTGTTAGAAGTGGCACTTCTGCAAGAGGAGAATGGAAAGCAAAAGACTTTGTGATAGAAACTCATGATACATACCCAAAGAAACTGGTCTTTTCTGTTTTTGGAGAAGACCGTCTTCAGAGATTTAATATCAAGATTGGTGATGAAATTTTAGTCTTATTTGATATAGATGCTAAGGAGTATAATGGCAGATGGTTCAATAATATTCGTGCTTACGATGTTAGACAAGTAGATGCTGCAAATTATAGTGCTGGAAGCGCTGTCCCTCCTGTTGGTGCACAACCAATGTCTCAGAGTGGTTCACAAGCTCCATTCCCACCACAACCGTCAGGGATGGATGATGGTACAACAGATGATTTACCATTTTAACGAACGGCTTTTTATATCATACAAAAGATCAGGGACTATATTTTAAAATATAGTCCCTGATCTTTGTCTTATAAAGTATAAGATATAATTGCTTAGTCGCGAGAAAATCTTATTTGTTTACAGCTTGTTAATAACATTTTGTAATTGCTCGCCAAGGCCGATGGTATAGCCTTGAGAATTGAATACAACACGGTCAAAAGTGTCACCGATAACAAAAATAGGCAGTTGTCGAGTGTCTTGTAATTTCATTTGAGCGACAATTTGATCCTTGATTTTACCCTCTTTGTCAATGCCAAAGATGGTGTTTTTGGGCAAATTCTCGAAATCTTTGTAATTAAATTTCTGAGCATCTTCCTCTGATTCAAACAAAAGAACAAATGGGCGTTGCCATTTATCAAAGTCAGATTTTAATTTTCCAATATCTTTTAAAGCATGATTTGTAGGTTCTTGACCAACGCCAAGGATGCCAAGTACAAAATAGCCGCGCCCAGTTTGTGATAAGATACTTACAGTTTTACCCACTTTCACGAACGAAGACTCGCTGTTAAAGCTGCCTATAACACTTATTTCATTATTGGAAGAACGAAGGTTTAAATCGAGGGTCGTGGTTTTCCCTTTCCCAATATTGAAAATTTGTTCAGTTGCTTTCACATTTCCACTGGCCATACGCTTACCAGTTACCAAAATATAAGTTCCTTCATCCAACGCCGTTCCATTCTTAAACGTACTTTTCCAACTGGTTCCACCGCCCATATCAACCTGACCTTCATCGAAATTCAATAGGATAGGAGTACCATTTACTATTTTGCTGATACTGAAATGGCTATAATATTTTGGATCATCCAAATATTTTGTCGGTTGAAAATTGAGGATGAGTTTACCTGTATCCGCAATCTTCTGCTTTTCAGCATCAAAGTCAACATCTACCCATTGTCCATCATTATAATATTGAACTTTAGAAGTGACAACATCTTTTCTTGATTGAATGTTTAAACTACGAGCCAAATCAACGAAAAAGATTTCTCGCGATCGCGTATCTGTCAATTTTGATTTCCAAACCCCTATCGGTGTTTGGGCAATCTGAAGAGCACTTTTATCAGGGTTGATTCGAATATTCTTACTTACCCAAGCAACCAATAACTCAGGATGTTGTTTGAATTTCGTGGCCGTTGCCTGGTCGAATGCGTTCTCAAAAAACCGTTTAAAAGGAGTAATGATCATTTCATTTTCTACTCTCGGACATAGTTGATCGCTATTAGCCTGAATGTTATCTTCAAGGATTTCCAATGGCATATCACAAAGATCTTTGTCACTTAGCGACTGCAAAAGCGCTATTGCGCGTTCTTTTTGGTCTTGATGGCGATCATAAAAATCTTTTATTACCTTCCAATTACCCCTTGCCTTGACTAGTAACTTCGAAATGTCACTCTGATCGTTGTTATGATAGAACGTTGCTTCATATGCTTTCCGGATACTATCTTCTTGGGCAAATCGCAATTTATTTTTGGCAACCATCTCATTTGTCAAAGGTGGTATAACAGTATTCTCTTTGGGAGGAACAATGTCGAGAGAGTCTAGCGGGAATGATAATTGTTTCTGATCAGTCATCATGTTGCGATTCAAACAGATGGTCACGTGCTTGTCTTTACCAAATGAAGCCTTGACAAATCCATAGCTTCCATCTTTTGAAGCCCATATGACCAAGTCACCTTTACCAGCAGTCAAGAATGTATTGCCTTTCGTATCGGTATACTTCGTTACAGCAGTGTAGAATTCTGCATAGTTATAAATCTTAAACTCTACTTTTGCATGATTAACTGGATTGCCTTTTGTGTCGACAACAGTAAAATCTACACGTGCAGTCTTTGCATAATTGTCAATCAAATTGATTTCGGTAAAGTTAGAACTTCTTAAGACAACCTCCTCAGGACCATTATAATTTCCAAAAACTCTGGTATGCATAAGCATCGCTCTAGATGCAGGTGCATTGAACCACCCAAGATTTAAGACCGGTTCCGGTTCACAAGCACCAAGAAAATACCATTTTCCATCAGCCCAAGCCTCAACCCAAGCGTGATTATCATCTGTGTGTGCCCATCTTGGTGTATATACTTGTCGTGCAGGAATTCCAACAGACCGTAAGGCAGCTACCGTAAAAGTGCTTTCTTCGCCGCATCTTCCCAACGCATTCTTGAGGCATGCCAATGGAGATAGGGTTCGAGCATCTGATGGAGTATAGGTGACATGTTCATGACACCAATGGTTTATTTCCAAAATTGCATCTTTCATACTCATGCCCTTGATTCTGTCTTTCAATTCCTTATAAAAGACAATACGAGACAGGTCGAGATTCTCATTATTCACTCTCAACGGCAGTACGAAATGCCTAAACAATAATTCAGGAACCTCTGAGCCCCAAGCCATTTCTTTTTTGGCTTTAAAGGTTGAACGAATGTTCTTAAGGTAGAAATCGGTTGGATAATCGGTCATATCAGCCACCGGCATATAGGCATAAAGAAATTGAAGAGCCTCTAATTCGTCTTGGGATACAGGGGAACCGTCTAGTACAAAGAACTGATTTCCAACCAGTTTTAATTTTTCATTAAATGCTTTTGTAACATTATTTCGATATGGACCATTTTCGATAAAGTGTGCAGCTTGAATTGATTGTACCAGCAAGCTAACAACAAAGATAAAAAGGACTTTTTTCATAGATGTTTACCAATTAATTAACTCAGCAATGCTGCAATCGTATTTTTTACCCTGCCGGTGGAGGTTACTTCTATGACATTTTCATCTACGCCAGAAGCACCCATGTAGACCGATGAATCATAATTTTCCATGAAACTAGGTCGCTTTTCACGGGCAGAAAAATGAAACTCTTGGATTTGAGTCTGTAAAGCTATTTGTCGAATGTTTGATTCGTTGACCCCACTTCCTGCTAAAATTTTAATCCTGCCGTTGCCCGTTTGTCTCAAATCACGAAGAAGATCGATACCCTGTTCTGCTGTTGGCTGTTGACCTGATGTAAGAATTCTATCAAATTTCAGTTCAATCAGCTGTTCCAAAGCTTGTAAAGGGTTACGACATCTATCAAAAGCCCGGTGGAAGGTCGTTGACATGCCTATCGCATGTTCTAAAAGAAGTGTATTGGTTTCAACATCGATGTCACCAGATTTCGTTAGACATCCAAAAACAACACCGTCTACCCCCAATGATTTACAAACTTCAATATCTTGTATCATCCGCTCAGTTTCAAGGGGAGAATAGAGAAAATCTCCACCTCTAGGTCGGATAATGACATGCAGTCTTGTAGAGGACAAGTGTTTTCTGGCAACGGATATTTCGCCATAGGAGGGGGTAGTACCACCTTCTAAAATACCGGCACACAACTCAACACGGTCTGCACCACCTTTTTGTGCTGCCAAACAACTTTCAACGCTATTGGCGCAAATTTCAATTTGGAAATCTGATCTCTTCATCGTTGAAAAATGGAGTGATGGATGTTGATGGATAAAGTCCTTAAACGACCAAAAGAATTCTCTAGAGAACTCTTTTGACCATCATTATTTTGCTGGTATTTTATCAATTCTGGATACATGGCGTCCACCTTCAAATTCGGTTGATAAGAATTCATCCATAATCTTGTCAGCTTCATTTTCACTGATGTACCTTGCAGGTAAAACCAATATATTGGCATCATTATGCAGTCTGGTCATGTGTGCTAATTCAGGAGACCATACCAAACTGGCCCTGATTCCCTGATGCTTGTTTAGCGTAATAGACATTCCTTCGCCACTGCCGCACATCGCGATACCCGGATATACATCACCATTTTCAATGGCTAAGGCCAAAGGGTGTGCAAAGTCGGGATAGTCGCATGAATCGTTTGAATAGGTTCCAAAGTCTTTAAAAGCTAAACCTTTCTTCTTTAAATAGTTCTTGACCATTTCCTTCATTTCATATCCGGCATGGTCACTGGCCAATCCTATCATTCTTTCTTTATCCATTGTTTCAGAATTTATGCTAAAAATTTTTTAACTTCTTGATAAATATTTTCAGGAGTAAAGCCAAGTTTATTCTCAAGAACTTTGTATGGAGCAGAGAAACCAAAACTAGACAAGCCATAAACCTTTCCCTGG
This sequence comes from uncultured Prevotella sp., assembly GCA_937874345.1. GTDB lineage: Bacteria > Bacteroidota > Bacteroidia > Bacteroidales > Bacteroidaceae > Prevotella. The sequence continues at coordinate 1,384 of CALNBT010000182.1, read as the reverse complement.
TCGCCTACCAAGCCTTCTAAATTAACAGGAAGGCCCGCTGTTAATCCAAACTTCTTGGCATTTCCAGGAAGAATGGATTCTTGGTATTCTTTACTTTGTTTCCTGAAGAGTCCTTCTGAGGGTACACTCACAATTCTTGTTTTTACACCATCTTGATGTAAAAGTTTCGAACACGCCACCAATGTTGAGACCTCAGATCCATTTGCCAATAAGATCACATCATAGTTTTCATCACTTCCAGCGACAACATAAGCTCCTTTACGTGCTTCGTTGTAAGATGTGTGTTCTGGCAAGTTTTCAACCGTCTGTCTGGTCAGAATCATAACACTCGGTGTTTCCATGTTCTCCATTGCCATCTGCCAGCAAACAGTTGTTTCTTCCACGTCAGCAGGACGGAAGACCCTTACTGCGTCTTTGCCATGATGATTTTGCAATTTCTCCATCAATCTGATTTGAGCTTCTTGTTCAACGGGTTGATGAGTGGGGCCATCTTCTCCAACTCGGAAGGCATCATGTGAAAAGATGAATTTGATGGGAATCTCCATTAAAGCGGCCATACGGATTGCAGGCTTCATATAATCTGAGAAGACAAAGAACGTTCCACAAGCCGGAATGACACCACCATGCAGGTTCATGCCAATACAGATACATGCCATGGTCAATTCGCTGACGCCAGCTTGGAAAAATGCTCCGGAGAAATCACCTCTCATCATGTTATGAGTATGCTTGAGGAAGCCATCTGTCTTGTCTGAATTCCCTAGGTCAGCTGATGAACAAACCATATTGGGAACTTGTTCTGAAAGAACGCCCAGACAATTGGCAGAGGCATTTCTGGTAGCTGCACCTGCTGGTTGAACCAAGCCACTCCAATCTACGATTGGTGCATTTCCTGAGAACCATTCCTCCATCTGCCTTGCCAACTCTGGGTTAGTCTTGCTCCAGTTGGCTTCTTCCTGATGGCGCTGTGCTACAATTTCTCTTAATTGTTCGTTACGCTGCTCATATAGCTTTTGTACCTCGTCGAAGACCTTGAATGGGTTCTCGATATTTCCACCAAGATTCGTTATCGTATTTTTGTAAGCTTCTGACCCTAGAGGCGCACCATGTGTTTTAACATCTCCTTCGTAACTACTGCCATCAGCTTTTACAGCCCCTTTCGCCATGGTCGTCTTACCAATGATGAGGGTAGGGCGTTTTTCTTCTTTGATAGCCGAATCCAATGCTTTTCTGATTTGTGCTACATCGTTACCATTGATGGTCTTGACGTTCCATCCCCATGATTGGTATTTCATGGCGGTATCTTCACAGGTTACCAAATCACATTTGGTCGAAAGCTGGACATCGTTTGAATCATAGAACATGATGAGGTTATTCAATCCCAATA
>CALNBT010000181.1 GCA_937874345.1 uncultured Prevotella sp. | reverse complement strand
GACCTCCATCTTCCCTTTTTACAGCTATATAACATATGAGAAAAAGAGGTGAAAAGATAATCAATGCAATGAAAGCGCAAAAGAAATCAACGAGCCTTTTTATGTCACGCTCAACCTCGTTCATTCCGTCTAATACGTAACCGTCATCTAGTTTAGTCATGTGTTTGTTTAGTGATGATTTATTTATTTATTGGTATCTTATTATTTAACTCAGATAGAGACTAAATATTGCATGAATTAAGAAAATTGTCACAAATTATTAAAATAAAGGTCATGAGAGACAAGGAATAAAGAATTTTTAGGATGATAGGGTAGCAATATGATAGTTTACAAAAATGAAAAGCATCGTAATCTTGCTATCTATCTTGGGGCATATCCAATAAAGACAGTGTTAGATAAGTGTATATCGATCTTTATTTCTGTATCAAATTCTACTTTTAACCCATGCTTTCAATGCATAACTAGCATAATAATAAACTGAGCTAAAAAAAGAGATGTGAAGAATTTTGCGATATATTTTCCATTGCCATGAAAGAATTTGCAACTTGTTTGATGTGATGGCATGGTCAGAAATACGGTAAATTGCTTCTACAGTATTTGTATTCCGAGCCACAAATCCTTTTTTTAAAATAGACAACCACATGGCATAATCTTCGTGATGAATGTCCATAATGGTAATTTTACCTACTTTTTGGGAATCATACATTCCTGTAAGATTACCGATGATGTTTCCCAAGAGCAGTGAGCGATAAGTGGTAAGTTTGGGCGCAATGACCAAACGCCCGTTGCGGGTTCCTCTTTCATCCACCTTCTCATAGTTTGAAAACACGATGGCAGTATCTTCAAAGTCAAAGAAAGGCAATTGATTTTTCAATTTATTGGGTAGCCAAAAGTCATCACTATCCAAGAAAGTGATAAAACGGCCTTTGGCAAGATTCACGCCATAATTGCGAGGAGCAGAAGGAAGACCGATCGAATGTGGGTTTTTATAAACAAAGATGCGATGATCGCGATTGGCTATTTGCTGGGCAATCTCAAATGTTCGATCGATAGAACCATCGTCAACAACAATAAGCTCCAAGTCATTAAGTGTTTGGGCGCATACTGATTCAATAGCCGTTTGTATAAATTTCTCAGCATTATATGCCGGCATGATGACTGATACGAGTGGTGCTTTTGTCATGTTTTCAATGCAAAAATAAGCAAAATCAGAGCAGTAACCGTGTAAACGTTATTAAATTATGTAAAAATCTTGTTTATTAAACAGTTTCGATAATTTTCATTATATTTGCAAATATGAAAAAAATGACATTCTTACTTGTTTTTATACTTGTTTTCTTAGGAATTGAATTATTTAAGACTCAGGCTCAACAATCTGAAAAGAAATGGAAGTTGGTGTTTGAAGACAAATTCAATCAGTCTAATGGGAGTATGCCTGACACTGCAAAATGGATCTACGTATCGCGACAACCGTATCTTTGGTCGCGGTGGATTGGGAATTCTTCTAAGACGGTTTATATTCGTAATGGTTGCTTAGTTTGTAGGGCCGTGCCGAATTTCAATTCAGGAAATGATACGGCAAAGATGGTGACAGGCGCCATAAGCACATTTGGAAAATTCTCTTTTCAATATGGGAAAGTTGAGGTTAAGATGCGTACCAATATCATGGACGGAAATTTTCCTGCTGCGTGGCTGTTGCCTGTTTTTCCAGGAAAACCTTATCGTTATGGTGAAATCGATATTTTCGAATCCTTTGGCAGTGAAGGTGTGAGCCATCAAACAATTCATAATCATCTTTCAAATGTACTTGGCGTTAGTCAACCTCTCACTGTTAAGCGTAAGTTGAACGTTCGCGACTGGCACATATATGGAGTTGAATGGAGTCCTACGTCCATTACATTGACTATTGATAGTGAAAATACGGCAGTTTTTTACAAAACGAGTAGTCGTGAGGAACTTGCTTCAGGACAGTGGACTTTTGATCGGCCATATTACATTGTGCTGAATCAAAGTGTAGGAAACAACTCCTGGAATACACCCAATACAAAACAAATCTATGAGACTCAGTTTGATTGGATTAGAGTTTACCAAACGGAATGAATTTTTATATTTCCTGGAATAATCAATGGCATGTTACTTCATTCATTTATTGCATATTGAATCGGTATCTTTCCCAGTTTTGATGCAATATCAGAATACGATGAATAATAACTTCCAATGATTTTTGAAGTCTTGCTAAGAGCAAAAAGTTCTGAAACGGCAAATTTCATTCCTTCAATATTGTCGCGATTTAAACTATTAGTCGTCGTGATGGTTCTTTCGGGGAAGGCATCTATCATTGTCTGTTTTGTGTTATGATCGTCGGTTGCCAGATAAAAACGAACCTTTGAATCCTGTTCTATTTCTTTTTTTAATATTTTAATGAAAGTGTTTAAGGGAGATTGTTCGGTTGATTCTACATTATCTGTACGACGTATGTGCACTCCGATGGTATGAATATCAAACTTGGAAACAATTTTATCAATTTGTTCTTGTATCGACTTAACGGGGATAAAAATGCGATTGAGATCATACATCTCTGTCATCTCAAAGCAAGATATCAAAAGAATTTTTCCCTTTGTACACTTAATCTTTTCAAATATATTTCCCTTTTCATGTTGACTGAAATTGTAAATCACTTGATTGTAGTCAAGGAGAAATGGTCGACGCAGGAGATAGTCTCGAGTATAATTGATATTCTTTTTCCAAGAGGTGCTTTCTTTTACCACACCAAGCATAGGATTGAGTTGCTCAAATAAATCACTAAATGTGGCATTAAGGCCTTTATAGCGATTCCAGAACACAACTAATGGAAGTTGGTATCTTTGTGAAATGTATAGGCCAGATGCCATGGCCCTCATTCTATTGCAGAGACCGGCGGTAGGTATGAGGTGAATTTTTTCCATAATAACTAATTTAAGTGCTCGATTAGAAATTTAGAAATGCGATAAGATGCTTTCCCGTCACCATAAGGGTTTATTGATTGATGCATTTTTTGATAGTCATTATTCGAATTTTCAAGCAAAGAGCAGACATGACTGGTTATACTTTCATAATCAGTTCCAACAAGTTTTACTGTGCCAGCATCAATAGCTTCCGGACGCTCTGTGGTGTTGCGCATGACTAAGACTGGCTTGCCCAAACTTGGAGCTTCTTCTTGAATGCCACCACTATCAGTAAGAATCAAATAAGATTTTTCCATTAGATAAACAAATTCAAGATATTCCAAGGGTTCAATGAAGAATATATTTCCCAAGTTATCCAGATTATGACCAAATACTTCATGTATGGGAGTTCTGACATTTGGGTTCAAGTGCATTGGATATACAAAATCAACTTTTGGAAATTTTTTAGCAAGATCTTTAATACTATTGCAAATATTTATAAAACCCTGTCCAAAATTCTCTCTTCTGTGGCCAGTAATCAATACTAACCTTCTATTACTTTCTAATCTTGAGGTGTTATATCCATTTTGTAGAAGCTGATTTGTTAGGTCTTCGGCCAAACGATCATTTTCTTTGATTCGTTGAACCACCATGAGTAAAGCATCAATGACGGTGTTACCCGTAACGAATATCTTATCGGAGCTTATATTTTCCAACAATAAATTATCTCGACTTCTATCAGTTGGGGCAAAGTGAAAATGTGCAATTCGCGTGGTCAATTGTCTGTTGATTTCTTCCGGCCATGGACTATACATATTGTTGGTACGCAACCCTGCTTCGATATGAGCAACTTTGATTTTATAATAAAACGCAGAAAGAGCAGCAGCAGTGCTCGTTGTGGTATCTCCATGCACACACACTAAATCTGGATGACATGCTTTTAGTACTTCTCTCATTCCCAATAATACCTTGGAAGTAATGTCATATAGATCCTGACCAGGACTCATTATATTTAGATCGTAATCAGGATGGATGTCGAAAATATCGAGAACTTGGTCTAACATTTCTCGATGTTGGCCGGTTACGCATACAAGTGTTTCAAATTGTTGACAATTCTTTAGCTCTTTGATGACAGGTGCAATTTTAATTGCTTCGAGACGGGTTCCGAAAACCATTAGTATCTTTTTCATAATTTAGTCGCGTTCCATGAGCAGTGAATCAACATAAGATATGTCATCAATTGCTGAATCCCTATTCATTTGGGTCAAGTTCTCTACAATTGTATCATAAGTAGTCTCTATTTGCTTGACCATTGCAATCACTTCAGATTCATTATTTGGGTCAATGCTATATCCAATATTCATGTTTTCAACTTTTTCGGCCAAGAAGGTATTTTTCGAGACGATTATCGGACATGAAAAGTAAATAGCTTCATATAGTTTATTGGGTTCTGCATAACGAATATTTAAGCTATTAACATCATATGTGCAAATCAGTACATCAACGTTCTCATAAATCTTTGGAAGATCATCGGGACTGACATAACTTCCGTGATAGAAAATATTATCAGCTTTTGGTAATTGGCTTTCGTTCATGATTTGAGACATGAATCCATAGAAATGAAACTCATGATTTCCAAAATTCTTGCTTATAGAGTTGGCAATATTCAAAAAGAACAAATAGCGGATAACCCCAACAAAGGCAAATCTTAGGTGATTTTTATTCGTTTCCCGGTCAATGTATCCAAAATTTTTAATTCTGCTCGTTAATTTATTCGGGACAATAATGATATTACTTGGATATTGGTTAACCTTTCCATAATGAAAATCTAAGTACCCGTCTGATGTTAAGAGTGATTTGTATGAATGCTTAATAATACACCTGTCAACTTTTTCAAGAATGCGATAGATAATATGGTTTGAAACATATGTATGAACCAAATCACATTCTTCGTATATGTATTTTGCTTTTCTATTTATGAAGAAAGCAAACATCGCCACATCGAGTCCTAAGTAGAACCATATGGCATCGTTATCTTTCTCTTTTTGTATTGCCGTTCTCACACCATGATAGTAAATGGCTATCCGTTTTTTATATCTCAGAGAGTTTGGAAAGGAGCCAACAATAATCGCATCAGGATATGCCTTTGATTCGTTTTCACGTTTAAAACCATAAACACTTACGTTTGCGCCCCAGGCTTTAAAATCTTCTATGCGTTTAATAGCATGTAAATCTCCAACAGAATTCAGTAAAAAATTGACTTTCATATAAATTAGTTGTTGGTATTAATCTTCAAGTTCAGACTTCAAAGAATCTAAGAAGCCATGTCCGTATTTGAGATCTGGTTCTACGTAATTTCCTTCTCCCCACTCGTTCCATGATTTCATCATGATAATTCTATGTTCTTCGTCTTTGTGAGCAACCAGGTTGATGGCGTCTTTCAAATGTTTGCGAAAGTTTTCGGGAGTAGAATTTACGTAAATACCTTCCGACCTACCGGCACGTGGCGTCCGATCCCATTGTGGAATTATTGTCGGAAAAACATTCTCCCACTTGTCTTCAGGCGCAAAAAAGTGTTCCATAACTTTTGGATAGTTGAATCTCATGGCAGGAAGAAAAGTTAGTTTCTTATGTAAAAGATAGTCTATCATTCTTTTATATTTGCCTTGGTACAGCATTTCCCCACGCGATTTTCCTAACGATATAATACTGTCGAACCCTAAGGCAAGGATATCTTTGTACACTTGACCGCTACATGTTAGGTTTGGAGAAATACGCGTCAAGCTTCCATCTGGTTGTATCTTGATTGTTGATGTTGAGTTGGTCATTGCAGCAAAATAGATTCCAGGTAATCCATTATCACGGGCTAATTTTCTCCAAAGTGATAAGAATTGTGGTAAGTTTTTAAAATGATAGGGATCGTAAATACAAAATAGGGGTTTACCGTCAACAGTAATATAGCGCTTATCTAAGAAAGCAGGTAACAGGTTGTTGAAGTGATTAATATGGTCTTCGTCACCGGTATAGCGTTGTTCAGCAATCATGACCCGTCCTCCACCATTTTTCCAGGTATCGGTTTTCCAACTATGGTTTGCCCATGCAAGGCAAAATGGAAAGTCTGGTTTACCGCTTTCCAAAACCTCTCTAAATGGTCTTTCTAACAATTGTTTACCATTACCAAACCAATAATGATAGTAACAAAAGCCTTCAATACCACATTCTTTAGCAAATTGTGCTTGTTGTTCCCTAGTCTCAGATAGACGAAGGTCATAAAATCCTAAATCTGCCGGTATTCGGGGTTGATAATGTCCATGAAATTGTGGGCGTGCTTGAGCTACATTTGTCCATTCTGTGAAGCCAGGCCCCCATACTTCATCATTTTCAGGGATTGGATAAAATTGAGGTAAATAATATGCTATAAGTCTTGCTTTCATTTTAATCTCTTTGTTCATTGAATGTTTTAATTACTCTTGCTGGTGTGCCAACAGCTACGGAGTAGGGTGGAATGCTTGATGTCACAACTGAATTTGCACCAATAATGGATCCTTTTCCAATACTAACGTTTCCTACTATGCAAACATTATTTCCAAGCCAAACATTATCTTCTATGATAACGGCACCTTTAGAGTATAATAGTCTCAATGCGGGTCTGATATTCATTGTTGATTTAGATACGATACCATGTGTGTTATCGGTAATAAGAACATTGGTTCCGGTTAATACATTGTCTCCAATCTGAACACTATTGATTGCCGTAATATGTGCATTGTCTCTGATGCAACAAAAGTTTCCTATTTTGATAAAAGGAGAAAAGTCTTGATCTTGAAATGATTTCCAAGCAGTCAGTTGGATATTTTTCCCCAACCAAGTAGAATGTCCAATACTAATATCATTACAGTCGTTCAACATATTTGCTTTATAGCAAATCGTTGATCCATGACCGAAGGAAGCAAAATCATTCCTATACCTTCCTGTATACCACTGATCCAAGACTTTACGAAGAAGTATGGATAATTCTTTTGGATAAAGGTATGTTGATAGACCACCTAAAATTTGTAGTGTTGTTTTTATTTTCACAGCCATTGTTTTTCAATTCTTTCATCTTATACTTTCCAAAATAAGTCTATTCCTAAATATGGAAGAGAGTAGTTGAGGAAGAGTAGCCCTATTAAAAAAATGATTGAAATAGAAGCCCATCTCGGCTTCAATGTATAATAAATATTCGTATAAACGATGATACAGACCGTTTCATATAGCATGCTTACTCGTTGTGCTAATACAGGAAAAAAAGCAAATGCAACATAAAAGAAGATACCTAAGTTAAGCAGTTTCATGAGCAATGGAAAATATGGGTTGAATTTTTCAATAGTTTCGTAGAAATACATCAGATAGTAATAAAGAAAAACGGTCAACAGTTGAAAAGGACTGAATACATTTACTGAAGCAAAGTTTCCGATTCCTTTCTCTGTTGCACTCTGATAGAGTGCAATTCTGTCACTGATATAAGGAATATTGAGTGTCCCATTGAATAAAAAGGAAAATCCAAACAGATATAGTAAATATGCAATAGGAATAACCAACATCCATTTGGTTCTTTGTTTTTTAGTCATTTGTTTATTTGATAATAGTAACATCAGAAACAAAATAATTCCAGAATAATGAAACAAGGTTCCAATCAATAGAAACAGAAAGGCTTTCCTTTTATTTCCGTCACCCTGAGCAATGATGGCTAGTAAGAACATCCCCGACAAAACGCCAGTTCTAATTTGCATACATTCGTGCGCAACGTAATAATAGCTGATATACATCGCGACAGGCAAAAACCACAAGTTGGTGAACTTGGGGATAGCATAAAGTTTGATACCAACACCCATAAGAGCATATATTAGGAAGAGTCCATGTACATCATCCGTAAAGAAATGAACAACCCATGACAAGAATATATATGAATATTCAATTGAAAAGAATGATTTACTCGCGTCGTAATGTAGGAATGTATACTCATAATTATCAGAGTCGGGATCAACTCCTACAACCTTGAAAGCGGAAACCAAAACAAGTAACAGCCCAATGATAAGGTATACGGGTAGTCTATCCTTTATCATCCTTTCTTCAAGTAGAGAAAAGAATATGCTGATGACAAAAATAGTTATGATGAAGAATCCCATAAGCTTATTTTTTGATTAGCTGCCTAACATATATTGAAAGTTGTTTCCTTTCTCTATTATCCATGGCTAATAAAGTCATTAATGCGACTGTAATAAGCGGAGAGACCAAACACACCGTAACAAGCCGTATCAAGGGAGTGAAAATAAACTCATGCAGTAATTCTGTTAGGAATGAACTTAATAAGGCAATCATTACACCTGGTAGAATAAATCCTAGAAGGTATTTGCCTATTTTAAATTGATTAAAATAATGTTTTAAAAAGCCCAATCGTGCTGCATGTGCAAAGCTAACACATGCAATCATAACAAAGAAAATCCAGATAGGAGAGCAATTCATCTTGAAAGCAAACCATGATAGTGGCAAACTGGCTAAAGTAATCGATTCTACAATTAAAGAGTAGTACTTCATCTCACCTCGAGCCTGGATGATAGTCGTAATAGGATTATTCAGGGTGAGTAGTATCGTGTAGACCATCATCAGTTGACAGAAAAGTACAATCATCTTAGAAGTAGACCCTTCTCCCAGCCAATAGTTAATAATTGTATTTGCTTCTATTATAAACGGAATGGCTATAGCAAGTAAAAGATAGAACAAAGCTTTGTTTCCGAACGAAAATAGTTGGTCGAGATAAGGTATGTCTTCACTTGCATAAGCTTTTATCATAGCGGGTTTCAATGCCAGAACAATTCCGTTTGCAACCATATTGACGGCATTGTATAGCTGGTTTGCAATGCCAAAGGCTGCATTGATGATGGGACCAAAGAACGCGTTTAGCAGAATAGTACTACCTTGAATCATGCCAACTCCGGCCAGCGAACCGTAAAAAGTCCAACCAGAGAAGGATATAAGTTCTTTATAAAGATTCTTTTCAAAGATTCTTTTATATCTTATTTCTGTATATTTTTTATGTGCAGTGAAGCAATATGCCATAAAAACGATAAAAGCCACGATCGCCAAGCCCGAACCATAAAAGACTAAATTGTCAATGGCTGCCTTTCCAATGAAGAAAGCAACACCTAGTTTCAATAAGCATTCAATTGTTGAAATGAAAGCGTATGGCCACATTTCTTCATGCGCAAACACAGCCCCCATAAATGGTATTTGCATCACACTGAATACAAAAGCAAGCAGTGCAAATTGAAATACCCATTGTGCTGAATTTAATCTCGTTGCAGGTATAATTAGTTCGTGACTGATGAACCATGGACCGATAGCCTCCAATAGGATTATCAAAAATAAAACAAGTACGATAACCAAATTTATGCTGGCAGAAAAAATATCCTGCAACTTCCCAACATCATGTTGTCCAATGTAAAAAGAATAAAATCTTTGTGTCGAAACGGCCAATACGCTGCTTAAACTGGTTGTCAACATCACAACACCTGCTACGGCGTTAAAAACGCCATAATCCTCAGTTCCCAAGCCTTTCAGAACCAATCTAACAGTGTATAGATTAACAATGGTTATGATGAAGATCCTTACAAAAAGGATCAATGTATTGGATATGATCCGTGTCGTCTTGGATCTGTTGATTATTTCTTGCTTATTTTCGGTCATGTCTCCTTGGCAAAAAGATTGTCTTTAGTGGCATACAAAGAAATGATTACAAAAGCTAAGACAACCATTGAGAGAACAAATCTCATTCTTTTGGGACCTGATGGCTTAATAGGAACAGATGCACTTTGGAGTGTCGTGAAGGCAGGTGTTTGTTCTAATACTTTTGCCCTCGCTTTTTCTAATTGTGTCATCAATGACGTGTAATTGTTATATTGAAGCTGCATTTCATTTTCCAAATCGTTGGTCTTTAACTTGTAACTTTGTAAGATAACATCCTGGTTCGTATCAGCGTAAGCTCCATAAGCCTGACGAGCCCTTTCATAGCGCATTTTAGCCTCCTTAGATAGTTTTAGTACATATTTATAATCGTTGCGGGCCTTCTTTGTACGATAATTTGTGATAAAATCTTGCAAACGACTCTTTACGGTATCAGCCATTGTTGCCGCAACCAATGGATCTTGGTCTTCAACGGTTATCGATATTACATAATTTTTCTTATCGACATCGCAAACAATTTTATTCGATATTCCTTTTGCAACCATATCTTGCATCTTGTCCAGCATAAATGGATTGGCTTTATTGTTGCTTGATTTCCCTGCAGGTTCTTTCTTCATGAAAAGAGCCTGTGTTTTATAGAAAGCCGTTGACCACCATGCAGCTTTCTGCTTGTTCAACATATAATCGTAATAATTTGTCTTGATAGAATTATCCTTAGTCTTTATCTGTACATAGAATAAACTGATAACGAAATCATTCGAGGCGATTAAATCTGGATACAATTCAGGAAAAATAGCATCCCCGTTATTTGAAGAACCACCGATTTCAAAGCCAAAAGTCGACGCAATGTCGTTTAATGAAGAAGAGCTAAAGCTAGACAATTCCGGCGCTAGTTTCACAGTTGATTGGTAATAGCGTGGAACGCAAAGAACCAAAAGTGAAGAAACAATTAATACGATGGGTAAAATATACAGATACAATCTTTTGTGTTGGTACATCGCCATCACTATTTTTTGTAAATCTATCTGCTTTATCTCGTTTTTGTTCTTTTCCATAAAGAAGTAATCTTTATTATATTATTTCAATACATTTGATATCGTGGCAATCATGGTGGCTATACTTGCCACGGATGTTCCAATGGTT
>CALNBT010000180.1 GCA_937874345.1 uncultured Prevotella sp. | reverse complement strand
ATCCAGTCGGGATGCTTCTCTGCCAATTCACTTTTAGGATTAACCATTTCTGGCTCAATCCAAATGCCGAACCCAACTCCTTTTTCATTTGCAGTTTTCACAAGATATGGAATACCGTCTGGTAACTTTTCCTTTGTAGCCTGCCAGTCACCTAATCCCTGATGGTCGTCTTTACGTGGATATTTATTTCCAAACCATCCATCATCCAAAAGGAACAAATCTACACCAAGGTCTTTAGCTTCACCAAAGAGTTCATTCAGTTTAGCTTGATCAAAATCGAAATATGTATTTTCCCAGTTGTTCAACAAAGTAAAGCGGTCATCGTTACCTTTCTTAAGTTGATAGTTCTGTGCCCAACGTTGGAAGTTACGGCTTCCTTCACCTGCTCCATTGTAACTTAGGGTATAGATAAATTCAGGGGTCTTGAATACTTCTCCCTTTTTCAGCAAGTAACGAGAGGCATCTGGATTGATTCCACTGATGACTCTGAGTTGGTTGTTATGGTCAATTTCAAAAGTAAAACGAAAATTACCAGTCCAGCCTATTGTTCCCATCAGAACTGTTCCAGCATTTTCTTGAACTTGCTGGCCCACTCCGAGTTCAAAGAATCCTGGTGTAAGCATAGATGCTCTGGCACCTAGTCTCGTATCAAGAACTTTTTTCCCAGGTAGAAGTTTCTGACTGCTCATCCGCATCTCCTTTGCCCAATCACTGCTAAATTGAGTTAGATAATAACTGGGAGCCTCAAAATAAAGCATTGCAGAAGCGTATTGATTGATATAGACATCTCCCTTTTCTCCATGAGTGATTTCAGAATACTGCTTGATGATATTCTCTTTTGTATATGCGATGTAATGTAAGGTTACCGTTAAAGGGTATAAATCATCTTTAAGAATAAACACCGTTTCTGTTCCTCCTTCAACAGGTTTCGTGGAGTGGGAAACACATTTTAAGATAGAAGTAGGATTGCCGTCAGCATGTCTGATTTCCAATGCCTGATCATAATAGTCTTCTGTTCCTAAAACTGGATATGCTTCATTACTGTTAGAACCTGTTACACGTGGCATCCGTAGCATGTCAAGGTTGGTGTTTCCTTGCAGTCGTTGGCCTAGATAGGTTTGATACAAACGGTTGTTTTCCCCAATCTGAAAAACCAGTTGGGTATTGTCTGTCGTGATTGATATGTTTTCTTTAGAACCAATTGTTCCGAGAAAACAAAACGCCAATGAGATCGAAATAATAAATCGTTTCATATTTTGAGTAAAAGATAAATCTTGTTATGCAAAAATAGATAAAATTATTATTAGTGGATATATCGTATTTGTCTTTTCGTGTAACAATCTTTCTAAGAAAGTGCCTTTGCGACAGATATAGCATTATTGAAAGCATTTGTGATATCGATTTTTTCTGCGAAAGCAAATAATATGAATGTTTTTAGTATCTTTGTCGTTATTAATCTATGCTAACATATCTATCAGATAAGAAAGATATTTCTTGTTTTTTTATTTTTGACAACAGGCTGTTTTCTCTCAATTACAAAGTCAGCAGATCTTTCTGGTCATTACAATTTCACACATGTAGACGGACAATCTGGTCTTTCTGAAAATATGGTGAAGTCGATTCTACAAGACAGTTGGGGATTTGTTTGGTTAGGAACTAAGAACGGACTGAACAGATATGATGGGTTCAATATCAAACAATACAATGTAGACGATCCCAAAAAGAATATTGGAAATCATAATATTTCTGCTCTTTTTGAAGCGCCCGATCATCATATTTGGGTTGGTACAGACAAAGGTGTCTTTATCTATAGCCCATATACAGAGCAATTTTCTTTCTTTGATGTGAAGACACCGCATGGTGATATTGTCACGAACTGGATCAGTCAAATTACTGCCGATAAAAGTGGTAACATCTGGATTATCTCTCCTAATATGGGAGCCTTTCGCTATAATTTAAAGCAAAAGCAACTGAGACTCTATTACACTTCCAACATTAAAGGCTCTTATGGAAAGAGTATTCAGTCCATGTGTGTTCGCAAAGATGGTAGTGTCTGGTTTGGAACCGATGGTATTGGTATTTTTAGATATGATCCACAGAAAGACAAGGTTGTTAATGAGATGCCTCCAGCACAAAGTAAGGCTCTTGCAGGAAAGAACATCTATGCAATGGCAGATTACGGTCAGTGGATAGTGTTAGCCGAACATGAAGCTCGTCTTGTCAAATATAACCCAACGACTCATGAACTGAAGGATGTAAATGTACCTAATGTTCACTATAAAGTCATTCGTGCTGTTGCGTTCGATGGCCAATTTTTGTATGTTGGTACCCAAGATGGTTTGTTTATCATTGATGAGAAAAAACAACGAGAAGAGCAAATCAAGGAAGATTTTATGATTCCATTTGGTTTGTCCGACAACATGATTTATTCTCTTTATTGCGACTGTTATAAAGGGGTCTGGATCGGAACCATGCATAGTGGGGCAAACTATTTGTCGAGGGGGAGTATGCACTTCACGACATTTTTTCCATCCAAGATGTCTGGTTCATTGACCAGTAAGCTTGTTCATGAGATGACTGGCACGAAATCGGGTGATGTATGGATTAACACAGAAGAGGGATATATCAATATTTATCATCCAAAAACTCAGACTTTTGATAAAGTGAATGTTCCTATATATAAAGGTGGAACAAATCGATTAGCGATCATGAATACTGGAACAGAGATCTGGTCGGGTCTTTTCAAAAATGGACTTGATGTGATTACTATTTCTAATCATCGTGTTCGTCACTATTCACCAAAGGAACTAAACCTTGACGTAGAGCCGAGCGTGTACGCATTATTCAGGGCAAGAAATGGAAAGGTATGGTTGGGTACGGCTCGAGGTGTCTATCTTCAGGGACAAGGAATGAAATTCAATAAGGTGAAGTCTATTCCTGAGGTCTTTGTACAGGATTTTATCGAAGATCACCATGGCAATATATGGGTATGTTCGATCGGAACAGGAGTATTCAGAGTTGACGGCAAAACAGGAAAGGTAACCAATTTTGTGCATAACCCTGAAGATCCAAACAGCTTAAGCTCTAATGATGTAAGCAGCGTTACTCTTGACCATTTGGGTAACCTCTGGTTTTCTACCGATCGAGGTGGTATCTCCAAATATGATATTGTTAAACACCATTTTGTTTCGTACAGTAAAGCGCAGAGATTACCCGACGATGTAGCCTATAAGATACTCGAAGACGATAATCATTTCCTATGGTTTGGTACAAACAGGGGATTGGTTAGATTCAATCCGGCTACCAATGACGTGACGGTATATAGCAGCAAAAATGGACTTCTCAGCAACCAGTATACCTATAAGTCGGCTTTTAAGCAGAGTGACGGAACTTTTCTTTTTGGCAGCTA
>CALNBT010000179.1 GCA_937874345.1 uncultured Prevotella sp. | reverse complement strand
ATACCGAACTCTCCAATAATATATTTCGAAATGAAAAATGCAACAAAATTGAAGAATGCGGCCCATAATACAGCTTGAAATGGTGTCAACACTCTTGTTGTGACGATAGTAGAAATTGAGTTTGCGGCATCGTGGAAACCATTGATAAAGTCAAATATCAGGCCCAGAATTATAATTGAAATTAATAAAGCCATACGGTCTATGCGTATTTAACTATAATTGTTCCGATAATTTTACCGACATGTTCTGCTGCATCTGTCGTTCTTTCCAATTCTGATAATAGCCCCTTGTTTTTCAAAAGTTCTATGGCATTTGTTTCGTTTGCAAAGATAGCAGTCACAGCTTGTTCATAAATCTCATCGGCTTCGTTTTCGAGTCGATGTAATTTTTCGATGATATTTTTTAAATTAGTTTTATTCTTGCGTAATGTTGGTAGCATATCAATGGCTTTATCTATTTCTTTAGCTCCTTCAATGATAATTTCTCCCAATTTATGGATGCTTGGATGGATGACCTTGGGGTTGTATATGGCCATACGTTTTGATGATCCATTTATGAGGTCTACGACATCGTCTAATCTGTTAGATAGTTCTTGGATGTCCTCTCGATCGAATGGGGTAATAAAAGAGGTCTCTAAAGCTTCAAATATTTCATGGGCCACTAAATCTGCTTGATGCTCTTTTTCTTTAATACGATGAAAATAGTCCTGACGCTCTTCAATCGTGTTTGTTTTTAAAGCCTCTCCTAAAAGGATAGCAGCATCATTGTTGATAACCGAAACCTTTTTAAAAAAATCGAAAAATTTTGGTTCTTTGGGCGTGAAACGACTTAATAATGAATTTTGCATTTGAAACATGTAAAATACCCTATAAGGATATAAATTTAAAAATATCTTTTTTCAAAAAGTTGTATCAAAGTGTTGATTCTTAAAGACTTTAAGGATATAACCCTTCATCTTTTCAATCATCTTTCGCAACTGGTATGCAATATTCGTAAAATTTCTCGAAATATGCAAATAGTTTTAAATAAAAGGTCCTTCAAGAACGAAATTATTCTTGTTTAGAAAATGTTTGAGAAAGTTGAATGGTATGACTTATGAGTTCATTTTTGGACTATATTCTCCTCCCAAATTTAGTAGTCGATTTTCAAGAATGCTTTATTGGATTTATTTGAAAATGCCATTATTAAAATAAAACATAATTTACTAACCAATAGTTCATTAAGCTTGTTCACGATATTTTATCGAACAGCAATATCTTTTTAAAGCTTTCAATTGGTCGAAATCATATAGTTATCAATACTAACTCTTTACGATTAATAAAATGGAAACGCCACCAAGAGGTGGCGTTTCTTACGTTAGTATGTTATGAAAAATTTGAGAGAATGTTGAAACTTCACAGTTTCGTTTTTGTTTTACTAAACATATGTTGTTGAGAAAGCATAGAATATTTCTATTTGATAATGGTTTTCGGCAGAGATTCAGAGGGAACAATACTGCTTTGTGCCATACTGTCTTGTGTAGCAGAATCTCCGATAGCGACAGATCTACCTTGCTGAACCTGTTCGGTAGCATCCATGTTGTTCAAATCATTGTTGCTTGAATTGAATGACATTTGCATGGCGTTACTCAAAGTCAAGATGATTGCGACAACAGCTGCTGCTTTAAACAACGGCATTAAACGTTGTGTCATAGTGATGGTGCGTGCTTTAACAGGTGCTTCCTCACCAATGATTGAAAGTAGCTTTTGGTCAAAGTCATCTCCAAGACCATCCTGGGACACTTCTTTTTGAGCATACACGAACAAAGGTTGATACATTTTCAACTTGGCAGGAATATCCTTTTGGCTGAAAAAAGCTTTCAGAATCTTTTCTTCTTCAAGAGAGGTTTGTCCTTTCCAGTAGCTATCCAATAGTTGTTCGATATATTTATAATCCATAGTTGTCGTAATTTTTAAATCTTTCCTTGACCGTTTGTCTGGCTCTGAAAATATTAATCTTTACTTGATCTTCACTGATTTCTAATATTTCAGCAATATCCTTGTAAGATTTCCCCTCGAAATCACGTAGTTGCATACAACTGCGTTGTTTCTCAGGAAGTGCATTGACAAGATTCCTTACGAGGTCAATTCGGTCTTGTTGGAGAGTATCCTCGAAAGGATTAAATGATTTGTCTGGACTATCGTTACCATTGTCTTCAAGAGATTCATTTAGATTTTCTCGTTTTTTAATCCGGTCTAATGCTAAATTTCGACAAATAGTTAAGCAGTAAGCTTCAATAGAATCGATTTCATTCCAATTGTCACGTCTGTTCCAGACCTTTATCAGCGTGTCTTGTACGATATCTTCTGCCTCTTCTCGCTTGAGAGTAATTCGAAGCGCAAGGCGGTACAATACATCCTTAAGCGGCAGTATATCGTTTCGGAAACTGATATTCTTCATCTTTCTCTCTTGTCTTAATGACGATTTGTTTGATATGGAAGTTACACAAAAATATTTTTTTTTATCTTTTTAAGACTTTTTGGAGTGCTTTCCAGAATAATATCAATCAACTATTCTTTCTTAACGACTGTACCTTTTTCCCAATTGCTTGCTGTCGCATTTGTGATAATCACTCGTTCTACACCAGCATCCACAGCTTCGAGCGCATTTTTTAATTTAGGTATCATCCCTCCTGAAATAGTTCCTTTTTCAACTTCCTCTTCAAAAAACGTCTGAGTGATAATGGGTATGATGCTGTTATCATTTTCAGGATCTGACAAAACACCATTTTTCTCAAAACAATAAATGAGAGTTACATTAAATTTGTCAGCCAATGCCTTCGATGTTTCGGCTGCAATAGTGTCTGCATTGGTATTCAACATTGAACCAAGGCCATTATGAGATAGAGGAGCCATCACGGGTGTCAATCCTGCGATTAAGAGCTGTTGAAGAATATTTCCATCTACATTATCCACATCTCCAGCGAAACCATAGTCAATACCATTTTTGATGGGGCGTTTGTGAGCCAAGATGGTATTGGCATCAGCACCAGTTAATCCAATGGCGTTCACACCTCGAGCTTGTAATTTGGCAACGACCGTTTTGTTTACAAGGCCACCATAGACCATTGTTACCACATCAAGCATATCCTTATTTGTGATACGTCGGCCATTAATCATTTGGGTATCGATGTTCAACAAACTCGCAATCTGAGTTGCTTTCCGCCCACCGCCGTGAACAAGAATTTTATTTCCTGAGATAGAAGAAAAGTGCTCAAGAAGAATATTCAACTGTTTTTCATCTTCCAGGACGGCTCCACCTACTTTGACAATTGTAATGGGTTGTTTCATCTTTTACTCCAAATAAGTGTATCCGTACAACCCTGATCGGTAGTTGCTCAGAAATTCCTTGCCTTCTTCCATGGAAATTTTTCCTTGTTTCACACTCTTGGCAACCCATATCTCTAATTGACGAACCAATTTCTTGGGATTGTATTGTACATAGTCGAGAACTTCCTCAACGGTTTCGCCGTCAATGATTTGGTCGATATTGTATTTTCCGTTCTTCACAGAAATATGTACGGCATTGGTGTCACCGAAAAGATTGTGCATGTCACCCAGAATTTCCTGATAGGCTCCCACAAGGAAAACACCAAGATAATAAGGTTCGCTTTTCTTTAAAGTATGAAGTGGGAGTACGTGCGAAATAGTGCGGTTGGTTACAAAGTTGGCTATCTTCCCATCGCTGTCACAGGTAATGTCTTGAAGAGTAGCATTTCGAGATGGTCGTTCGTCCAATCTTTGGATTGGTAAGATGGGGAAAAGTTGGTCTATTGCCCAACTGTCTGGCAACGACTGGAATAAAGAAAAGTTGCAAAAGTATTTGTCTGCTAATAGTTTGTCAAGATTGCGCAATTCATCGGGTATATGTTTCATCGATTTTGCCAAAATATTAACTTCCCTACAAACGCTCCAATACATACTCTCGATCTCAGCACGTGTCTGTAAATCAATCATCCCAAGTGAAAATAAGTCGAGTGACTCTTCACGTATTTGTTCTGCATCATGCCAATCCTCCAGCATGGAGCGTGAGTTCAGATTATCCCAGATCTCATATAAGTCTTTTACAAGCTGGTGTTCGTTTTCTTTGGGTTCAAATTGTTCCGACATTTCGGGCAGTTTTGCCGTTTCCAATACGTCGATGATCAGAACCGAATGGTGTGCTGCTAGTGAACGACCACTCTCCGTAATGATATTTGGATGCGGTACGCCATTTTTGTCAGCTGCTTCAACGAAGGTGTAAATACAGTCGTTGACATATTCCTGAATTGAGTAGTTGACAGAACTTTCACTGCTTGAAGAACGTGTGCCATCATAATCCACACCCAAGCCACCTCCACAATCAACGAACTCCACTTTATAACCCATTTTGTGAAGGTTGATGTAATATTGAGCAGCTTCTCGCAAAGCAGTTTGAATACGTCTTATTTTCGTAATCTGCGAACCTATATGGAAGTGAATCAGACGAAGGCAATCACTCAATCCCTTCTCATCAAGAATCTTCAGTGCCAGTAACAACTCCGAAGATGTCAATCCAAATTTTGATGCATCGCCACCACTTTCAGCCCATTTGCCAGAGCCTGTTGAGGCCAATTTGATTCGGATCCCAAGGTTGGGACGTACGTTCAGTTTCTTTGCTGCCTTGGCGATGATTTCCAGCTCATTCAGTTTCTCGATAACAATAAAGATCCGTTTGCCCATTTTCTGAGCAAGAAGGGCTAGTTCGATATAGCTTTGATCTTTGTAACCATTGCAGATAATCAGTGAGTCATTTTGACATTGAACGGCGATAACAGCATGTAGCTCGGGTTTGCTACCTGCTTCAAGACCTAAGTTGAATTTTTGACCATGTGAGATGATTTCTTCAACTACCGGCTGCATTTGGTTTACTTTTATGGGGTAGATAATAAAATTCTCTCCCTTATAATTGTATTCTTTTGATGCGATTTCGAAACAACTTGCTGTCTTTTCAATACGATTATCAAGGATATCTGGGAAACGGAGTAAAACAGGCGTACTGACATCTCTCAATGATAGTTCGTCCATCACCTCTCTCAAGTCTATTTCTGTGCCCCCTTTGTTCGGTGAAACATAAACATGTCCTGTTTCGTTAATACCAAAATAGGATATGCCCCATCCATTGATGTTGTACAACTCTTTTGAGTCTTCAATTGTCCACTTCTTCATTGTTGTCTAAAATGTTCTTTGTTATAGGTTCAATAATGCTCTTAATTGGGTTACAGCGATCTGAATCTTATCGTAGCTGTCCAGTAAGTTAACGTCTAGTTGATGTTTGGCTTGCAAATAAAAATGTTCACGTTCTTTCAACTGTTTATCAATATAGGCGTACACCTCTTCGGGTGTTTTGTTCAACAACAGTGGACGTACCGTTTTCCCCATTTTCAAATGCTTGTAAAGCACTTCTGACGTAGCCTTTAAATATACTGTTTCGGCTTGTTGGTTCATGTAGTCGATATTATCGAAGAAACATGGTGTGCCACCTCCGCTGCTGATAATGACATGTTCAAATTCGGCAACTTCGTGTAGCATCTCGTGTTCAATCTTCCTAAAACCTTCCTCACCTCGTTCTTCAAAGATTTGACTAACTGTTTTTCGCATCCGATTCTCGATATACCAGTCCAAGTCGTAGAAAGGAATGTTCAATTCTTTTGACAAAGCTTTGCCTATCGTGGTCTTCCCTGAGCCCATATATCCTATAATGATTAGGCGATTCATCTGGTTCCGGTTTTACGATTTGGTCGATTTGGTTGATTTGGTCGTTTTCTTCGTTTGAGCCCCCTTGATAATATCCATACATTCTTCATAGGTTAAATCAGCACTTTTGCTCTGCATGGCTTTCGGCAAGCGATAGTTTTTGCCGTCATAGGCAATGTAAGGACCATAACGTCCATTGAGAACTTCCATTTTTGAATCCTGTTCAAAACTCTTGATATGCCGTTGACGTTCTTGATCGCGTTTTTGTTCAATTAGCTTGACTGCGGCCTCAAAACTAATGGTTAGTGGATTTTCATCCTTTGGAAGAGAAACGTATTTCTTGTTGTGCAAGATATATGGTCCAAACCGCCCAGCTCCAATCACAATATCAGAATCTTCGTATTGTCCAATAGTACGGGGCAACTTAAAGAGTTCAAGGGCTTCCTCCAATGTAATCGTTTCCATACTCTTGTCTGCCGGCAATTGTGAGAAACGTGGTTTTTCCTCATCTTCAGCAGAACCAATTTGTACAACAGGTCCATATCTTCCAATCTTTACAAAAACAGGCTTGCCACTCTTTGGATCGATACCTAACTCTTTTTCTCCAGCTTTATGTTCGCTGCGAGCATTCATTACCTTTTCAACAATGGGTTCAAATTCTTTGTTGAATTTCTTCATCATTTTGGTCCATTCAACTTTTCCTTCAGCTATTTGGTCGAATTTTTCTTCGACATTTGCCGTAAAGTTGTAGTCCATTATCTGTGGGAAGTTCTCCATCAGGAAGTCGTTTACTACGGTTCCGATATCTGTTGGCAACAGTTTACCCTTTTCGTTTCCTACAACTTCCTTTTTGTTCTTCTGGGTAATCTTGATGCCTTTCAAGGTATCGATGACGTACGAACGTTCGTCTCCTCGTTTGTCACCTTTCTGAACATATTCTCTTTGCTGAATGGTGCTAATGGTAGGTGCGTAAGTAGAAGGTCGGCCGATGCCCAGTTCTTCGAGTTTCTTCACCAAACTTGCTTCCGAATATCGAATTGGGCTTTGAGAGAATCTTTCTGTAGATGTAATTTCGCGACGTTCTAAAATATCCCCTTCCTTCAAGATGGGCAGGAAATGCGTAAAATCATCCTGGTTGGCATCATCGTCATCAGTAGACTCCTTGTAGACTTTCAAGAAACCGTCAAATTTGACAATTTCACCATTGGCGATAAATTGCTCTTCAACATCACTTATCTGAATGTTGACGGTGGTCTTTTCTATTTGAGAGTCTTCCATCTGACTGGCAGCAGTACGTTTCCAAATTAAGTCGTACAGCCTGCGTTCTTGGTTTGTTCCTTCAATATCATGTACATTCATATATGTCGGTCGGATGGCCTCATGTGCTTCCTGTGCTCCTTTGGAATGGGTGTGATATTGCCGTCTCTTGCTGTATTCCTTACCATACAACTTGATGATTTCGTCTTTGCTCGTGTTAAGCGCCAACTCAGACAAGTTCACGCTGTCAGTACGCATGTAGGTAATCAATCCATTTTCATACAAATGTTGTGCAACCATCATGGTTTGTCCAACCGTGAAACCCAGTTTGCGGGCAGCTTCCTGTTGTAAAGTCGAAGTGGTGAATGGAGGTGCAGGAGTTCTTTTCAGTGGCTTCTTAACAATCGAATTGACCGTAAACTTCGCCTTGTTACATTTCTCCAAGAATGCAATCGCATCTTCATGATTGTTAAATCGTTTGTCCAATTCAGCTTTAACTTCAGATGCCGAACCATCTTGATTCGTTATGGAGAAGATGGCATTGATGCGGTAGTAAGGCTCACTTTTGAAGGCTTGGATTTCTCTTTCGCGTTCAACAATCAGACGAACAGCAACACTTTGAACTCTACCTGCCGATAGGGCCGGTTTTACTTTGCGCCACAATACCGGAGAAAGACGAAATCCAACTAACCTGTCGAGGACACGACGAGCCTGTTGTGCATTGACCAGATTCATATCCAGGCGACGAGGATTTTGAATGGCATTCAAGATAGCTGGTTTTGTTATTTCATGAAAGACAATACGGTTCGTATTATCCTCATCCAAACCCAACACCTCGCAAAGGTGCCATGAGATGGCTTCTCCTTCGCGGTCCTCATCGGAAGCCAACCAAACTTTTTTAGAAACCTTTGCGTTTTGCTTTAACTCGCTGACGACTTTTTGTTTCTCTTCAGGAATTTCGTAAGCGGGTTCTAATGTATCTGGGGCAATGCTTAACTCCTTTTTCTTTAAATCGCGTATATGTCCATAAGAAGACATTACTTTATAGCCTTCGCCCAAAAATTTTTCAATCGTTTTTGCTTTAGCGGGGCTTTCTACAATAACTAAATTCTCTTGCATCCTAATGTTATAGTTCGTTATTTGGCGGCAAAAGTAAACAAACTTTTTCTTATACCTTTTATATAATAGGAAAACGATGTCGTTTTTAAAGTTTTTAATATCAGTTTGCTAAAATTAAAACTTTTTTATAGTTTAGTCGTTTTCTATGTGTTCAATCGTCAAATTGCCTATGAGATTTGCTGATAAAGGGGGATTAACGGATGTCATCACGAGCATTACCATGGATCAAGAGATCTGTGCTTCCATTAATCAAGATGACGATTCAAGGTTCAAGGTAGTAATTTGCCTAAGTGCCTAAAAGATTAAATGAGGCTGGATTTGGTATACTGGTCTAAAAACATTTGCAGACCTTTGCGAATAGAATCCAGTCCAAATTCTTCCACCCGAATCGATTCCAATGGAATCCACTTTGTATCGCCGGCATCATCTCCAGCTTGAAGTAACGATAAATCCTTTACTTCGCACAGAAAAAACATGTCGAGTGTCGGTATGTCTAATCCGCAATAAAGATAATGATTTGGTAAGCTAAATAAATATTTGCTTCTGATAACTTCCAAGGCCGTTTCTTCCTTAACTTCTCTTATGACGCCTTCCTCACCTGTCTCATCGGAATCAGTAAATCCACCAGGGAGGTCTAGCGTGCCTTTTTGGGGATCTTTTAAACGGCGCACAACCAACAATTCTCCTTTGTCGTTCAGGATAAAGGCAACATTTGCTGCACTGGGGTTCAAGTAATAAACAAATCCGCAGTTACTACATTTTTTGCTTTTTACGTTGTTGATAGCAAAGTTGGCGCTTCCGCATTTCGGACAGTATTTAAATTTTTCCAATGGATGTGTCATGGCTTGGGTAAGTTTTATATTGTCGTCAAAATTGTTGAATAGTTATCAACAAAAAAAGGATTACAAAAGTAATCCTTTTCAATGCGCTTCAAGATGGGCTTGAACCAACGACCCCCTGATTAACAGTCAGGTGCTCTAACCAACTGAGCTATTGAAGCAATGTTGCTAAGTGGTGAACTTGCGGGTGCAAAGGTAAAGTGTTTTTTTTTATTTTCCAAACTTTTTAAAAGAAAATTATTTGGGATGCCTAAAATAAAATAAATTTCAAGGAGAATAAAGGATATTGTAATGGTAAAATACTACCTTTGCTAAAATATAAATGTGACGCGATGAAGAAATTTCCATTCTCCCTTTTGCTATTGTTCATGATCCCTTTTTGCGTTCATGCACAGAATCGTGATGACCAAAACCTTGAGACGGCTAAAAATCTGGAAGTGTTTAATGCTATTTATAAGAACTTGGATTTAATGTATGTTGATACATTGAATTCAAAGGAGGTTATTGGAACGGGTATCAATGCCATGTTGCAAAGCTTAGATCCTTATACAGAATATTATCCTGAGGATAAAACGCAATTGCTGAAGCGGTTTATTTCTGGAAAGTATGGCGGTATCGGTGCATTGATTCGATATAATCAGGCGATAAAAAATTCTGTTATCGATGAACCCTATGCGAATATGCCAGCTGCTGAGGTTGGATTGAAAAAGGGAGACATTATCCTTTCTATTGATGACTCGACGATGGTCGGTAAGGACAATGCCTATGTCAGCGACCATCTTAGAGGTGAGCCTGGATCCACTTTCGTCTTGAAAATCAAAAGGCCAACTACCAATAAGCTGATGAGTTTCAAGATCAAACGTCGTGCCATCCAGATGCCAGCCATTCCTTATTATGGAATGCAACCCGGAAATATTGGCTATATCAATCTATATCAGTTTTATGAAGGTTGTGCAAAGGAGGTAAGGCAGGCCTTTGTCGAATTGAAGAAAGCCGGTGCAAAAGGGCTGGTCCTTGATTTACGTGGCAATGGCGGAGGCTCAGAACAAGAGGCTGTAGACCTTGTCAATATCTTTATACCAAAGGATGTAACGGTGGTAACCAATAAAGGAAAGATGAAACGGGCCAATATGGAATTTAAAACGCGCATGGAGCCCATTGATACCATTATGCCTATCGTTGTATTGGTCAATGGCATGACCGCCAGTGCCAGCGAAATTACCAGCGGAAGCCTTCAGGATCTGGACCGTGCAGTGGTCTTGGGCGCACGAACCTATGGTAAGGGATTGGTTCAGATGACGATGGACATGCCTTACAATGGAAACATGAAACTGACAACAGCTCATTATTATATTCCCAGTGGGCGTTGCATACAAGCCATCAATTATAAACATTCCAATGGAGGATATACAGAACATCTGCCTGATTCGCTCACCAGAGTGTTCTATACAAAGAATGGGCGTCAAGTACGTGATGGCGGAGGGGTGATGCCCGATGTTGAAATTAAGCCAGACACTATCGCCAATATTTCAGCATATCTTCAAGGGGTTGATAGCACTGAAACCATGCTTAATTATGTCGTTGATTACATCGCCAAGCATAAAACGATTGCTTCTCCTACAGAGTTTGAGCTATCTGATAACGATTTCAGTGAATTTAAGCGTGAGGTGATTCATAATAAGTTCACCTATGATCCTGGAAGTGAAAAGATTTTGAAAGAATTGGAGAAGATGGCAAGGTTTGAAGGCTATTATGATGAGGCTAAAGCCGAATTTGAAGCTTTGAAGAAGAAGTTGGCACACGATGTTGCGAAAGATCTGGAATTGAATAAAAATGAATTAAAACAAATCATTTCCACGGAGATTATTTCAGCATATTATTTCCAGGCTGGTGCCATTGAGAATGGTTTGCGATACGATAAACAAATGAAAGAGGCGCTGAGA
>CALNBT010000178.1 GCA_937874345.1 uncultured Prevotella sp. | reverse complement strand
GGCTATTCAAAAACCAATTCACCAAAGAAATCGGGGCGATGGAAATCGGGCTTTTCTATCTCAATTGGATTCCAAGACAGGAAATGTGGCTGTTGCAGTTGGTCGCCACATTTGTAAAAATTGGCACGAATGCTTTTTCCTTGGAGAGAGGCTATATTGTGCATGAAAAAGGTTTTGAGTGGAATCGCCAATGCCATTTGCCAATCACAGTCGCCTACCCGCTCCTCAAAAGGTCTTCTACCTAACGTAGACCAACGCCCGATTTCATCCAAAATGGGTTGTGGTGCCAATGAACGATTGTTTCTTCCCGTTCCATGTCCAACCAGAACTGTACCGGCACAATTACACTCTATATTATAATAAGAGCCATCGTCAATAGGCGAAGAGAAAAATTCACAACAGGAGTCTTCCCATACATGACCATTGTCATGAGGTGCCACTGCACGGACACTGTTTTCACGCACACGGTAATGAATAAAAAGAGCCTCATCACTATAGGCGATCCGGAAGATTACATTCGGAGTATAGGGATATGCTGTTGCCCAATTTGCAGTACCTATTACTTGATATTCCATGCCAGCCTTATCAAATATGACAGGCAACATAGACACTTCCTCCAATTGGATTGGAAGCTTTTTTACTTTCAGCTGTTTCAAAACAATTATTTTTTAGAGGTACATGACTGAATAAACGAAACCATTTCTGGTTCATGTCGGGAGACACTACTAAAGAGATAGAGCTGATTCTTGGCCCTCACCAGATTGTGCTTATCGTAAGAGATCTTGTAATAAGTATCACCATTAATATAATCGGCCAAGAATCTAACGCATTGCATGAATGGGAACAACTTGGCAGCATAAGGAAGATTCTCGATCTCTATCGGCTCCAAGAAACGCTGTGCCGACTCCAGATAACCCTTTGTAAATGCCTCGAAGATATCCATTCTGAAATCAATCTTATCATATTCGGGGGAATCTTCCGCAACAGTATTGGCACCCGTACGCAAGAAATCGCCAAAGTCAGAAAAGATAAAGCTGGGCATCACGGTATCCAAATCAATGACACAAAGTACCTGACCATCCTTATCGAACATCATGTTGTTGACTTTCGTGTCACAGTGACAGATACGTTTCTTCAATTTTCCTTCACGGTAATAACGTTCTGCCTTGCACATTTCTTCACTGTTCAGCTCTAACATATCCAGCATAGGCTGCACTTCTGCCACCCTACCTTTGGGATTGGCGGCTATCGCCTCGTGAAGCTGACGCATACGCAGTTCCATGTTGTGAAAATCAGGAATGGTCTCACCCAAGGTTTCTGGAACATCAACCAACATCGACTCAAAATGACCAAATGCCTTTCCTGCGAAATAAGAATATTTTGGATTAACAGTCTCGAATGTTTGTGCTTCGGGGATAAACAGCGAAACGCGCCAATACAATCCATCTGCATCCTTGCTATAAGTTTTACCCTCGGCAGTTGGAATAAATTGTAAAACCTTTCGGTCGATATCCGTTTCACCAGCAGCAAGGAGTTTTTGCCGAATGTGATGGGTCACAACTTCGATATTGTGTTGCAACAAATCAACATCTGTAAAGATAGCATTATTGATGTGTTGAAGTACATAATTGGGAGCATCTGCCTCAATTGTATTGACCTTATAGGTATCATTTATCAAACCATTACCGAATGGCATGATCGACTCTACCGTTCCTTCGATTTGAAAGTTGGAAACAACATTCAATAATTTCTCGTTTTCCATCATGATTTTGGTTTTATGCACAAAAATAATCAATTATTCTTAGATGACAAAGACTAGCTATCCTTTTTCTTTTTGCAATGCCCAGAGCCACTTGCCATTAAAAATTCTGTATAGGAAGATGCTACCTCTAAACGTCAATTCAATTGCCATCGCTGTCCAGACACCCGGCAAACCATAAGTTGAAGCGAGCAAAGCTGCCAAGGTCAACCTGACACCCCACATCGAGAACAGATTCATCATGGCAGGTTTCATTGTATCGCCAGCACCAACACATACACTATATGCAACAATGGAAGCAGCAAAGAAAGGTTCTGCAAATGCTTCAATACGCAAACTTTGTGCACCCAACATACGTATTTCCTCAACCGGTGTCAATAAACCGATCATCTCTGGGGCAAATATAAACATCAACAGACCCATGAACGCCATGACACCCATTCCCAAAAAGATGGTCATGTGTGCAAAACTCTTGGAAATATCAAACCTGCCCGCACCGACACTCTGTCCAACCAAAGTCGTTGCTGCATCGCCTATTCCATATCCCGGCATATAACACAGACTCTCTGCCGTAATGGCAAACGTATTGGCTGCAATAGACACTTTACCCAATGGCGCCACAATAATGGTACTGACAATCTGTGCACCACTCATCAAAAGCGACTGGGCAGCCATCGGCGCTCCTATTTTTACGGCATTGACCACATAATTAGACATCCACACAAAGGGTTCTTTGTCTTGACCAAGAGCTAATATCTTATTGGTGGCAATGGCAACATAGGCAGAAGTCATGGATCCTACAGCATAGGCAAGTGTTGTTCCAAAGGCAGCTCCCACGACCCCAAAGTGCAAGATGTAGATAAAAAAATAATTAAAGATAATATCCAGAATACACATCCCCACGCTGATCAAACTGGGAAAACGCATATCTCCGGAACTCTTCAGCATGGCATTAGACAAACTAGAGAGCTGAATGAACGGCAGGCTCAGCGCAATGACCAGGAAATACAATGATGCATCATGGGCAATGTCTGGTGTACCACCCAGCCAATATGGTAAAGGCTGATAGATCGAAACGCCAATCAAGGCGATAACCAAACTCAAGATAAGCGTACAAATGAGACCATGACGGAATACTTGTCTGGCTTTCACAAAATCGTTGGCTCCTATAAAATGAGCCACTTGAACAGAAAAGCCCATCGAGGCAGCACTAGTCATACTGCCAAGTAACCAAGTTGATGACTCAACAAGTCCGATTGAAGCCGATGCATTGGTACCCAGATGACCCACCATGGAGGCATCGATAAAGAACATCATCACTGTGGTGATTTGGGCAAGGATAGATGGAATACTCAACTCAATAATCAAGTTGAGCTTTTCTTTCCTCGACATGGGCCTGCCTTCACGAATGTTTGCTAATAATATTTCACTTTTTTGATTCGAAAACATGGCTCTCCTAACGCAATATAGACTTTCTTACTGGCATCAGATGGCTTCATTCAACATCCGATACGAACAATTAGATGCGCAAAGGTACTGATTTAATTCTTATCTACTTGCGAAATAAAATAAAACAAATAACAATTTTATCCAAAACGATTCAAGACAGAATGGGGGCTTCTGGCTTTTCAAGAACTTCTTCAACGGGAGATGGTCTGCTATCCTGTTCTTTGACCAACGGTAGCTTTATCGCACGATCAGGTCAAATTACCCATTACATGTATGAAATGAATCAATAAAAAAAGGAACACCAAACATAACCAAGATATAATTTCGACGCCACAAGCCTACAAAAATATAATACAATGGTGGCATGGTTACGAGAAAGACCATCATCACCCATATTGGCTGTAATCCGGTATCGTATAGAAACCAACCGAAGAAATTCAAAACTAATACAAATATCGTAAGTCCAAAGAAAAGTTTCTCCTTCTTCGTCACAACCGAAAATAGTTTAGCATCTTGATGATTAACCAATATCATTGTTGCTACGCATAAAGAGCCAATTATCTTTTCGAATACATCCAACAACAAAGAACTCTCCTCCATGTTCATAATAGGATTAGAGGGAAGTGATAGAAATGGCATGATGATATAAGGAAGTTCTTGTATCAAGAAGATCAGAAGCCCAATCCACCAAAATCCAAAATACTGGCTACTTGTTAATTTATAAAGTTTGAGCATAAGTGTTTCATTGATAAAACCAGGATTCTGTTCGTCCACAAACAATATTATTTGCTAGCTGAGATGACAGCCCATTGATTATAAAGAGGCTATTCTTTCTGAACCCATCGAATTCAGTCTCCATGCAAGAATAAACAATTGATGAGTGGATGGATTTCTTATTCTTTGTAATCTGTAAAAATAGGAAAAAAAATTGCAAAAACACAAGTTCTATAATACAATTATCTTTTTTCAGGGTCATATTCGTTCATAAGCCTATCCAAACAGGAATAGAATAGTATTCGTAGAAATTTGTTGGCCATTTGTTTGATTCAAATCTTTCACTTTCCTTTACTTGCTAAACGTAAGAAGACTTCCCCCTGTGACCTGATGTACGCTTGAGAACATCTTGGCTTAGAGGCCCATTCGTGGGGTGGAATTCAAGATTGACTCTTTATTGCCAAAGGCGTGTTTCTTTTTCGCGTTGCATTTGCTGATACACCATATTTCGGTTCATGAAGTGATTAGATCTTACGAAGTGCTTTGAAGATTGGCCTCTTGTTTTTGGGGAAACGACCTTTTACCGCTTAACCCACAGGCCATACATCGTGATATGCTACAAACCAGTCATACAAACTCAATGCAATTGCCCTGCAATATGTATCTAATTGACGGCCAAACTCATGATAATCGACACACAAAGTCATCACAATTGTCTCGGACTACTATTTCATAACATTTAGTAGTTAGAAACAAGCTTGTCTAATAAACGAAAAAGCGACACCCCGTTGCGGTCGTCGCTTATGTACATATCTAATTCTATAAACTTTCTCAAAAATGGAGGTTTAACGATTCTTTTGGATCTCCCCTCCCGAGACATAGCCAGAGCAGCTTGTGCTGCTACTGGTCTTTTCAACCTTTCCTTAATACAATCCTTTACCTTTTCTACTCCAACCTTTTGTCATACCTATTGGAGCTACTCTATTGAAGACCTTACCTTACTAACAATCCTAACCTTAATCTAATCCTAAATAATAACTGTCTATCCTTCTACAACGATCTTTTACCTATCTAATACCTGTTTGTTATCCCTTTGCAACGATCTTTTACCTATCTAATACCAATCTTGTTATCCTTCTACAACGATCTCTTACCTATCTAATACCAATCTTGTTATCCTTCTACAACGATCTTTTACCTA
>CALNBT010000177.1 GCA_937874345.1 uncultured Prevotella sp. | reverse complement strand
ATGTATCTGTCCGTCAAATTGACACTGGCTTTCAATGCATCATCTGTATATTCTACATGGTGATGGTCTTCATACCTTTCCTTGATGTTGTTGAGAATGGTCAACGTTTCTTCAGTTGTGGTTGGTTCAACAAGAACCTTTTGGAAACGTCTTTCAAGCGCTCCATCTTTTTCAATAGAATTACGGTATTCGTCCAACGTCGTTGCTCCAATACATTGTATCGTTCCTCTTGCCAATGCAGGTTTCATAATATTGGCCGCATCCATGCTTCCAGGTGTACTACCGGCACCAATCAAGGTGTGTATCTCATCAATAAAAACGATGATATCTGGATTTTGCTCAAGTTCCTTCAACAATGCCCTGATACGTTCTTCAAACTGTCCACGATATTTTGTACCGGCAACAATGGCAGTCATATCAAGACTTACCAAACGTTTGTTAAACAGCACAGGAGAAGTCTTTCTCCTGATTATCATTTGTGCCAGTCCTTCAACAATTGCGCTTTTACCGACACCTGGTTCTCCAATGAGAATCGGATTATTCTTCTTTCGACGCCCCAAGATTTCGATCACACGGAACATCTCCTTGTCTCTACCGACTACCGGGTCAAGCTTGTCGTCCAACGCTGCCTGAGTCAAATCGGTCGAGAAATTGTCTAGAACAGGAGTCTTTCCTGCAGGCTTTCTCGTTTGAGTCGTTGTCTGTGAAGACGAATGGCTATTATTGGTTCCCATGTCTTCCGGATCTTCTTCCTGTTCTGACTCTTCATCTTCATTGGGCAAACTGATACCGCCACGAGCAGGTTTTACTTGGGCTCTGAGGTAAGTCAATGTATCTTCGTAGTTCATTTTGTTTATTTCCAATACTTCTTTTGCCCCATTATTCATCTGATCGTGGAGAATAGCTAAGAGTAAGTGTTGAACATCTACTGTTTCTGTGTGTTGTACTCTTGCTTCCAAGACTGCTAATTTTAGAATATTGCTAGCGTGCTCGTTCAAAACAAGCTCAGATGTATTGATGGGTTCGTTTAATTCTTCTTCACGTAATCTAATCTCCAGTTCTGTTTTGACAGCCGGAATGTTTACATCCATTCGCGTAAATATATCACGGATAGGAGTATCATCTTCTCGAATGATGCCTAATAGCAGATGTTCCGGACCTACTGACCGGCTTGCTAGTCGGGTAGCTTCTTCTCTGCTAAATGCAAGGATTTCAGAAACTTTTGGTGAAAACTGACTAGTCATATATAAATCCTCTCTTTTTTTTATTGTTGATATACAGGTGATAAACAAATTCTGTGCCAATTTACATTTCTTTGATGACAATGACAAGGCTGTTATCTGGCCCTACAATTGTATCTGCTTTAGTGGTAAAATGGTTTTTGCTTCCTTTGATCATGTTCTTAATTTGTGAAATACGTGGTCGAAATTCTTTGTTTATACCAAATTGTTGATAATAGGCCAACGAACTTGTAAGATATTCATGTGCATTAATCCAATCCTGATTAAACAAATAACAAAGACCTAACCGATAAAAAGCATCTGCCTTTTCATTTAGATAGCATACATTCAACATCCTTTCGTAACACGGAATAGCTTCAGAATATTGTTTCAGATAGAAGTGACTTTCAGCGTTAGAGTAATAATACACCGCTTGTTCGTGTGGTGCTAAAACTTTTAAGTCAGTCATGACTGAGTCTAACTCTTGACAAGCTTCTTTATATTTCCAATCATGATAGTAACAAAGACCCATATAAGCACGATACCTGGAATTTAATAGATACTTTTGATCAAGATATTGAAACAGCAACAATGCCTCATGATACTTCTCGCTTTGAAAGTATTCTAATGCAATGTTCAATCTGTCAGCATCTGACAACTGCACAGATTGTTGAGATTTTATTTGATTTCCAAAAGCAATGGAAATGTCAAAAACCATTAGCAATATGAATAAATATTGCTTTTGCCGCATGATGAGGGTTACTGTTTATTTTGTATAGAAGTCAATGACATGTTGAATGGCCAATTTACAAACCGTACAGAATTCTGATGTTTCATTTGTTCTCATTCGACAATCATCCGAAGACCGGTAAACTCCTTTGGGTGAATATCCGGCTCCTTCAAAAAGTCCCACCGTTTTATCTTTCCCTATCAAGTTTTTCCACTTCAAATTGAAATCCTTTTTAGTTGTGATGTTTGGCTCCCATGGTTCTACATCGTGCGGATACATCGGAATTACTTCTGACTCGTACGCATATTCATCAGCCAATCCTGCAAAGCTATGACCGAATTCATGTACAACGACCGGTTTGAAAGAACGGTGATGCGCCATACTTAAATTATAAGAGTTAAGAATGCCACCACCGCCATATTGATTGGTGTTAACCAAAATAATGATGTGTTCGTAGGGAGTTCCAGCCAATTGATCGTGAACATCTTTCAAATGTAATGTCGTGAGATATCGTTGACTGTAGAATGTGTCAAAATTTGAGTGCAGTACCGTGTTTTTCCAAATACCTTTTGATGGTTCACTTGTTCCACTATCAACAGAAGGTGCCATCACTGCAATGATATTGAACCGATCTTTCATCGACTTGAAAGGCTCGTGTGAAAAGATTGCATTCATCGCAATCGTGGCGTCATTCAAGAATGTGTCCATTTCTATTTGCTGATATCCTTCTGCCAAAAAGGCAATATGGATGCATTGGCTGGTGTCACGAGCTTGTTGGATGGTTTTATATGGTGTAACATGGTTGATACCAATGTGTCTGATGAGAATATCGTTAGGTGCAACAGTATGCGTCATTTGGACCATTGATTCCCGTCGGTTATTGTTCAAATTAACGGTTATGTCGACTGTATCTTTCGGTAACGGGATAAGGAATACGTTTTCAAATGCTTTCTGTATCTGATGAGCCTCGTCATAAGTCAGCCATTCTTGGAAGAGTGTCGAGAAAGAATTGCGATAGATCATCTGATGAGATTTGTGATCCCTTACTGTTATTTGTCCATTCCCTTCAATGGGGAGTTCTGCCAAATGATGTTTTTTACCATACCATTTAGGCATCATGTTTAATTGATCTATTGATATTTGCTGATGTTGAACGTCACCAGAAAAGACATAATCAATTCTGAGTGTACTATCCTTAAAGAATGTTTCAAAATTCTGTGCCTTTGCTGATGTGATTGACAACCATGTTGCCAACCCCAGCATCATATATAATTTGATTCTTTTATTCATTTTATGCTGTTATTTGTCTTCAAATTCTTTCAACAGTACGGAGATATAATCTCTATTCCAGTCGTTTATGTGTAACCTCTTGTCATCAAACTGCAGTATGTCAATATCCATAACAATATGAGATTGTGTACGAGCCGAAGCAGTGTCTCCACATTCTCTTTCCATTTTCTTGATCTTTTCTTGCGTTTTGATAAAATCTTCTTCAACTTGAACGACCGCCAGACAGTTCAAGAATAAGTCGGATACGATTCCGAGAGGTTCTGTCCATTTACCCGTTGAGAATCGAATATTTTTCCATTCTTTCGACAAGAGCATTTTAGCATGCTGCAAATTCTCTTCCTGATGGGTGTTCGTTCCAAGAGCAAGAAGCACTCGGTGTTTGTAAGTCATTGACGCAAAAATAATAGTGCAATTGAAATGGTAATGATGAGGTTATCCCTCTTTAATTTGATGATACATCATTATTGCAAATTTACTAATAATTATTAAACACTTTCTTTTTTTTTTGCTTTTTTATGAATTTACGTAACTTTGTAAACTATGCTTAGACAAATGAACAAATTTGCACTTCTTTTTCTTCTTTCTATTTCTTCTTTGACCGTTCAGGCACAGATGAAGTGGAATCCTGTTTATCAACTGTATATCAATCAATACAAAGATCTCGCGATCAAGGAGATGCTTAAATACAAGATACCAGCCAGTATTACCCTTGCGCAAGCCGTTTTTGAAAGTGGAGCGGGCAAAAGCAGGCTTGCTAGCGTTGGTAATAATCATTTTGGCATCAAATGTCATGATTGGACGGGGAGAACCATTGCGGAAGATGACGATGCCCTTGGCGAATGTTTCAGGGCTTATGACGACCCCTTGCAAAGTTTTGAGGACCACAGTCTGTTTCTCGTGAACGGCAAAAGATATAGACCGTTGTTCAGTTTGCCAAAGAACGACTACCGAGGATGGGCACAGGGGTTGAGCTCATGTGGCTATGCTACAAATCCGCAGTATCCCAATAAGTTGATCGAGTTGATAGAGCTCTATAAGCTTTATTATTATGATAATGCACAGGATTATGATCCATTTTTGGCCGACCATGCCGGAAAAGATGTTCCTGTAGGGAATGAGAAGTTCTTGCATCCCATCGCTATTTTCAATGAAAACTATTATTTGAGAGCCCGTAACGGTGATACGTTCAAGATGATTGGTGAAGAAGTGGAAATATCCTATCGTAAAATTGCCAGGTATAATGAACGCGATAAGGATGATCGCTTACAGGAAGGTGAAATTATATTCCTGAAGAAAAAGCGCAAGAAAGCACCGAAGGTATTTAAAAATCATCCCCATATAGTAAAAACAGGCGAAAGTTTGTATACCATTTCCCAAATATATGGCGTTAGACTCAAGAGTATTTATAAGATGAATGGTTTTGATTCCGACCATGAAATTAAAATAGGTGATTTGATACGAGTTTATTAATTGATTTACAACAGGTTACAATACCATTGGTATTGATGCTCAAATGGCATAAATTTGCTTGTCAAAACCATGGAAATTGTAAG
>CALNBT010000176.1 GCA_937874345.1 uncultured Prevotella sp. | reverse complement strand
AAATGTAAAATAAAAGTGTTGCCAATGGTGTTTATCGACCAGACCTTTGAACAATCTTTCACAAAATACGGCATATTGTTCGTCAACATCAGTGATATTGCTGCACAATACCACTAAGATTGCATAAGAATATCAAGGGCTTTGCTGATACAACCAATATTTTTTGATTCTTGGCTTGCTAATACCAATAGAAATCACCGGTGTGTTGGCAAATCATTTCATTGAATTTGTCAAAGAAAACACCTGAACCGGACGATGAACATTTCCATTTCCCGACTTCTCTGCCAGACAGCAAAATCTCCACAAACGCTTCCTTTTTTTATATATTCGGTAGATCGGTAAAAAACAGATGGCGTTTCAGTAAGTCTTAGAAAGAATATGATAAACCAAACGACAGATACTCTTTGTACATGAAATACCCGTGCAGATAATTTCTCGCCATGCTATCGTCGAACCGAGGATAGATATATAGGTTCGTCGTTAAATATTTGGTCAACTGAAATGTAAAGGTGTTTTCCCATTCCACTAAGGACCGTTTATAAGAGGTATAGCCATAAAGACGTGTTCTCCAACGAATAAGATCAGAGAGTATCCAATTCAAGTTAATATTGAACTCAGAACCATAGTCATCCTTAAAATGCTTCCCTGTCTCAATGCCATATTGCCCGACCAAGGCCGAACGACCAACATAACGACAGCTATAAGCGAAAGGAGCAAGATGTATTTTACCTGTTAGCTTATTCTTGAACCAATTCACATTATAATCCATACCGAAAGATAGCGTCACATCCAATGGTGAAGTAAAATCAGAATATACTTGATCGTCATTATTTCGATATCCGTGTAAAAATTGCGTATTGGCAATCAACTGAAGTGAATAGTACCAATTTCGACTAGCCTGAATGCCCACACTTCCCGTATACCTTATTTCATCTGTCGATGTCTTTAAACTATGCAGCGTATCTCTTTCTGAAGTCTGAAAACCGAGTTTCATCTCCAGTTTGTTTTCCCATCTAAATTTCTGCTTGTTGTTGTAATTGGCATTCAAGGTGATGTTTGATAACATCATATAATTACTTTCGCCCCCCTTATACCAGTTATTGGAAATATAATTTTGCAAAAACTGCAAATAGCCATCACCATAGAACCGCCAAAAGTTAGGCTTTTTCACGACAACTTCTAAAGGATTTACCACTGGTTCGAAAGGTGTTGGCGCAATTTTCTCCACAATATCTGTCTTATTCTTGATTATTGTTGCCTGACCTGGCGAAACATTACCTTGTGCATCCAATTGAGACTGAGTTTTTTTGACCAAATCCGGACGATATAAATAAATATGCAACAAAGCTTTTTCCAGCGCTTTGTTCGAAATAGAATGAGCAAGCGGGTTATCTTCGAGAGAGAATTGGTCGTTGACAATGTCATGATAAAACGTCATGGGCATGAACAATCTCGAATAGTTTCCATCTGCCTGAAAAGTCAATCCATTATACGCTTCAACAATTTGATGCAATGAATCTAATTCTAACCTATAACTTTTCAAAGAATCTGTATATGATTTCACGAATGATGAAATCGAATCTGTCTTTTGAACATTTGCCATGTGATGTATTTGGCCATGCACATTCATGGCCAAAACTAAGAACAATAATGTAGCCTTATTCCTGTGTTTCATATTGTCAAGTTTTAATTGGTGACAAAGGTAACAATAAAAATTAGAAGTTACTTGTTAGTTTCGCAATTTTATACTAACTTTGCACCTTGAATTTTTATGTCATTTAACAATAAAAACAACAGATTGTGACTGAAACTAAGTATATATTCGTGACCGGTGGTGTAGTTTCATCACTGGGTAAAGGCATTATTTCTTCTTCAATTGGAAAACTCTTACAAGCTAGAGGCTATAACATTACCATCCAAAAATTTGATCCATATATCAACATCGACCCGGGAACGCTGAATCCATACGAACATGGAGAATGTTACGTGACTACTGATGGTGCTGAAACCGACTTGGATTTAGGCCACTACGAACGATTTACAGGAATTCGCACGACGAAAGCCAATTCTCTGACAACAGGTAGAATTTACAAAGCGGTTATTGATAAAGAACGTCGTGGTGATTATTTAGGAAAGACCATTCAGGTAATACCACAC
This sequence comes from uncultured Prevotella sp., assembly GCA_937874345.1. Taxonomy (GTDB): domain Bacteria; phylum Bacteroidota; class Bacteroidia; order Bacteroidales; family Bacteroidaceae; genus Prevotella. The sequence goes on along the minus strand of CALNBT010000176.1, from coordinate 7,436 downwards.
ATCACAGATGAAATCAAACGCAACGTGAAGCTGATGGGACAAAAGTACCATTACGATTTTGTGATTACAGAAATTGGTGGTACGGTTGGTGACATAGAATCAACGCCATTTTTGGAAGCTATCCGACAATTAAAATGGGAGTTAGGAAAAAATGCTTTATGCCTTCACCTTACTTATGTCCCTTATTTGAAAGCGGCACAGGAATTAAAGACAAAGCCCACTCAGCACAGCGTTAAAGAGCTACAGAGCATTGGTATTCAACCAGACATACTGGTTCTTCGAACCGAGAAGCACTTGAAAGATGATATGCTTCATAAGGTTGCCTCATTCTGTAATGTAGATTTTGACTGTGTGATACAAAGCGAGGATTTACCAAGCATTTACGAAGTGCCTGTAAATATGCAGAACCAAGGACTTGATTCCGCCATTCTGAAAAAGATGGGCGTAGAAATCAAGGAAACGCCATCATTAGGCCCTTGGAAAAAATTCTTGGAAAGACAAAATAACGCAACGAATGAGGTGCATATTGGTCTCGTCGGCAAATATGATTTGCAAGATGCTTATAAGAGCATTCGTGAGAGTATCTCACAAGCCGGCACATACAATGACCATAAAACCATTATTACTTTTATCAATTCTGAGAAAGTAACTGAAGAGAATATTGACGAATTGATAAGTGGACAAGATGGCATTATCATCTGCCCAGGCTTTGGTCAACGAGGTGTTGAAGGAAAAATCATTGCCGCTCACTTTTCGCGAGTTCATAACATCCCTACATTCGGCATTTGCCTTGGTATGCAAATCATGGTTATTGAATTTGCAAGAAATGTATTAGGCTATAAAGATGCAAATAGCAGAGAATTTGACGAAAAGACTGAACATAATGTCATCGACATCATGGAAGAACAGAAAGATATTCCAAATATGGGGGGAACCATGCGTCTGGGCTCTTTTGAATGTGTCTTGAAACACGATTCTAGAGCGTTTAACATTTACCACCAGGAATATATCCAGGAGCGTCATCGTCATCGTTACGAATTCAACAATTCTTATCAGAAGGAGTTTGAAAAGCAGGGAATGATTAGCGTAGGTAAAAACCCGGAAAGTGACTTAGTTGAAATTGTTGAAATACCAGGATTGAAATGGTATATCGGAACACAATTCCATCCAGAATACCAAAGTACAGTTCTCAAGCCACATCCACTTTTTGTTGATTTTATCAAATGTGCTATTGACAACAAACAAAAAGAAATAACAAAATAAAATGGACAAGAACACAATCACCGGCCTAGTGCTGATGGGACTTTTGCTAATTGGCTTTAGCTGGTGGTCACAACCTTCAGCAGAAAAAAAAGCTGAAATGGCTCGGCAAGATTCAATTGCAGCCATCACAAAACAAAAAGCTGAAGCAGTTCAAAAGCTTGTAAGCGCCAAACGGATTGAAAGCTTTAAAGAACAGAAATTAAAGGATACGACTGCCCTTTTCAGCAAGGCATTTAGTGGACAGCAAGAGGATATTATTCTAAAAAATAACAAACTAGAACTTACACTGAATACCAAAGGAGGAACCGTTACAAAAGCTGTCATCAAGAATTTTAATGACAAAGATGGCAATACAGACATAACTCTATTTGACAACAGTCAACAAAAACTTTCTTTTACTTTTTCCGCAAAAGAGGCTAACATTTCGACAGATGACCTCTTTTTTCAACCATCAGCGCAGACAGATTCATCTGTAACCCTAACTGCAGATGCCGGAGAGGGGAAATCTCTGGTTCTCAATTATGTCTTAGGAAAAGATTATTTGCTTCATATGTCTATGAATGTAAATGGCATGGCCAACTTGTTTGCTCCTGACATGAACTCGATGGACATCAATTGGAAGGATAAATGTAAGCAGCTTGAAAAGGGATTTTCTTTTGAAAACAGATATTCTACCCTAACCTATCACAAATCGGCTGGAGGTACTGACTATCTGCAAGAATCAAAAGAAAAAATAGATGAACCAATCAATAAGAAAACAGATTGGATAGCATTTAAGAACCAATTCTTCTCTGCTGTCATGATTTCTGAGAACGATTTTGCTGATAACGCTCTTTTGACAAGTATCCCACAGCAAAAAGGAAGTGGGTACCTGAAACAATATGAAGCAAAATTAAAGACATCGTTTGATCCATCTGGCAAAACACCATCAAAGTTTGAATTCTATTATGGTCCAAACGATTTTCGTTTGCTCAAAAGTATTCAAAAACAAAGCCATTTCAACAAAGACCTTGAACTCGAAAGATTGGTTTATCTTGGATGGCCATTGTTCCGTATCATTAACAGATGGTTCACTATTTACATCTTTGATTTTCTTTCGAACTGGTTCTCAATGGGCATTGTCTTAATATTGATCACGTTGTTCCTGAAATTAATCACCTTCCCGATGGTTAAGAAAAGCTATATGAGCTCTGCCAAGATGCGTGTTTTGAAACCAAAACTTGAAGCTGCAACGTCCCAATACAGCAAACCAGAAGATCAGATGCTCAAACAGCAGGCGATGATGTCTGAGTACGCGAAATATGGTGTCAGCCCTTTGTCTGGATGTATTCCAATGCTCATTCAGATGCCTATCTGGATTGCCATGTTCAACTTTGTGCCGAACGCCATTCAGTTACGTGGACAAAGCTTCTTATGGATAAAAGATCTTAGCACGTATGACCCAATTATCACTTGGAACAAAAGTATTTGGCTTATTGGTGATCACCTCTCGTTAACATGTATTCTCTTTTGTGTAGCCAACGTTCTCTATAGCTGGATGACCATGCGTCAACAGAGTGATCAGATGGTGGGTCAACAGGCTGACCAAATGAAAATCATGAAATGGATGATGTACTTAATGCCTGTGACATTCTTCTTTATGTTCAATGAATATTCATCAGGATTAAACTTCTATTATTTCATTTCTCTTTTCTTTAGTGCTGCTATTATGTGGACCTTAAGAAAGACAACCAATGACGAGAAATTGTTGATGATACTTGAAGCCAAATATCAAAACAATAAATCCAATCCTAAGAAAGTAAGCGGACTCGCTGCCCGCCTTCAAGCAATGCAAGAACAACAACAGGAAATGCAGAGAAAAAAAGAAGAATTGGAACGGAAAAGACGCAAATAAGTATTAACAATGAGAACAAAATCCCTCATGATAGCAACTGTCGCCTTATTTTTAGGCGGCAGTTTTGTCAAATCACAGAATACAGTGAAAGATCAGAATGCTACATTTCAAGTAAAAGGTGACCTCATGACCCCCGAAGCTCTCTGGGCGATGGGGCGTATAGGTGGTTCCAACGCTTCTCCCAATGGAGAAAAAATTGTTTATCAAGTTGGCTACTATAGCGTAAAAGACAACAAAAGTCAACAGATGCTGTTTGTCATTGACGCGAATGGAAAGAATAAAAAACAACTGACAATAGGCAAACAAAGTGAAACCGATGCCACTTGGATTGCTAATGGATCAAGGATCGCTTTTTTGACTGGTGGGCAACTTTGGACCATGAACCCTGATGGATCTGACCGTCAGCAACTAACAAATGACAAGATCGACCTCGAAGGATTTAAATTTTCTCCTGATGAGAAGAAAGTCATTTTAATAAAATCTATTCCATATTACGGAACAATCCAGAAAAACCCCTCTGATTTACCTTTGGCTTCAGGCCGTTTGGTTACGGATATGAATTACCGGCACTGGGATCATTATGTAGAATCAATAGCTCACCCATTTTTAGCCCAGGTAAGTGGTAACAGGATAGATGCAGGTATTGACCTTCTTGAAAATGAACCTTTTGAATGCCCTGTTGCTCCCTTCGGTGGTATTGAACAGTTGGCATGGAGTCCTGATTCAAAAACGATTGCCTACACTTCTCGAAAAAAAGAAGGAGTGAAATATGCCACCTCTACAGACACAGATATTTTTCTGTATAACATCGAGACACGTACAACAACAAACTTGTGCAAACCTGCAGATTATCAAGAACCTGCTATCGATGCAACAAAATCGATGAGGGAACAGTCTGTGAACCATCAACAAGGTGATATGAATGTCGGTTATGATACAAATCCTCAATTTTCTCCAGACGGGAAATACGTTGCTTGGCAAAGCATGAAAAGGAATGGCTATGAAAGCGACCGAAACCGTTTATGCGTTTATACGTTTGCGACTGGAAAGAAAAGCTATGTAACTGAAAACCTTGACACAAATGTTGATGCTTTTTGTTGGAATCAGGATAGCAAGATACTTTATTTTCTTGCAGTCTGGCATGCGACAGAACAGGTCTATCAGACTAATTTGAAAGGCGAAATCAAACAACTTACTGAAGGTGACTATGACTATGGAACAGTCCAATTGTCTGGAAATACAAAACAATTGTTGGTGTCAAGGCATTCTATGTCTCATCCTGATGACTTGTACCTGATTCAACCTTCAAAAAAAGAAAAGCTATCGATAGTAACACAGATTACAGACGAAAACAAACATATTCTTGACCAACTCGCTATCGGAAAGGTTGAAAAACGTTGGGTAAAGACTACTGACAATAAGGACATGCTTTCTTGGGTTGTTCTCCCTCCCCATTTTGATGCAAATAAGAAATATCCAACCTTACTCTTCTGTGAAGGTGGGCCACAAAGTCCTGTTAGTCAGTTCTGGAGCTATCGATGGAACATGCAAATTATGGCAGCAAATGGATATGTTGTTATTGCACCAAATCGGCGCGGTCTTCCTGGCTTTGGTTCTGAATGGAATGAAGAGGTATCTGGTGATTGGACAGGTCAGTGTATGGATGATTATTTTTCAGCAATTGACGATGCAGCCAATAACCTTCCTTATGTAGACAAGAATAGACTTGGAGCTGTTGGAGCCTCCTTCGGCGGATTCTCAATTTATTATCTTGCAGGACATCACGATAAACGCTTTAAATGTTTCATCGCCCATGATGGCGCTTTCAATTTGGAAAGCATGTATACCGACACAGAAGAGGTTTGGTTCTCCAACTGGGAATATGATGATGCATATTGGAACAAGAACCAGACCACAAAAGCTAAACGCACTTATGACAATAGCCCTCATAAATTTGTAGATAAATGGGATACACCTATTTTATGTATTCACGGAGAAAAGGACTATCGTATCAATGCCAACCAAGGGATGGGCGCTTTCAATGCTGCCCGTTTGAGGGGCATTCCTGCCGAACTCTTGATTTTCCCTGATGAGAACCATTGGGTTTTAAAACCACAGAATGGCATCCTTTGGCAAAGAACCTTCTTTAACTGGCTTGACCGTTGGTTAAAATAATATGAATTATTTTCCTTAGAAACAAAAATCTTTTTAACAATAATGACAACAATTACCAACACTCAGACCACTCTCAGAGACTCTGCCGCCATGCGGTGGACAGCTTTGCTTCTCTTAGCACTTGCCATGTTCTGCGCTTACATCTTCGTAGACATCCTTTCACCTATCAAAGACTTAATGGAAAGCCAGCGAGGCTGGAACTCTAAGGCATTTGGTACCATGCAAGGGTCTGAAACCTTCTTAAACGTATTTGTATTTTTCCTTATTTTTGCCGGTATTATTCTCGATAAGATGGGGGTTCGCTTTACAGCAGTACTATCTGGGTTGGTTATGTTATGTGGTGCTTCCATCAAATATTTTGCCATCAGTGAAAGTTTCATAGGCAGCAATCTTGAAATCTGGTTTACCACTCATCTAAACCACATACCCTTGTTCGAACAACTGGGTGTTTCACCTTTCTACGAGGGAATGCCAGCCTCTGCAAAGTTTGCCTCAATTGGATTCATGATCTTCGGATGTGGTGTTGAAATGGCTGGAATTACAGTCTCACGTGGTATCGTAAAATGGTTCAAGGGCAGAGAAATGGCATTAGCTATGGGGTCGGAAATGGCTCTGGCACGTCTCGGTGTTGCAACTTGCATGATTTTTTCTCCTTTCTTCGCTAAATTTGGAGGTTCAATTGATGTATCACGCTCTGTTGCATTCGGTGTAGTACTGATCTGTATTGCTTTGATTATGGCCATTGTTTATTTTTTTATGGATAAAAAGCTGGACAGTCAGACAGGTGAAGATGAAGAAAAAGACGATCCTTTTAAGATTAGCGACTTAGGGAAGATTCTCAAATCGACAGGTTTCTGGCTGGTTTCTCTTCTTTGTGTATTGTATTACTCCGCCATCTTCCCATTCCAAAAGTACGCGGTGAACATGCTTCAATGTAATCTTACTTTCAAAGAAGTTCCTGCTGACTCTTTCTGGGCATCGAACTCTGTAACTTTTGTACAATATGGTATCATGTTATTAGTTGCAGTTACGGCCTTCATGTTCAACTTTATAAAGAACAAGCGCATGAAATATGGCGTGCTCATGATTTCGATTATTTCACTTTTAGCATATTGCTATATGGGATACATGCGCCAGTCTGCTGAGTCTATCTTTGCTGTCTTCCCTCTCCTCGCAGTAGGAATCACTCCAATCCTTGGTAGTTATGTTGACCACAAGGGGAAGGCTGCTTCAATGTTAGTGCTGGGATCTATTCTTTTAATTGTTTGTCACCTGACATTTGCCTTCGTATTACCAGCATTCAAGGGTAATGATCTTGGGGGAGTTATTGTAGCATACCTCACAATTTTAGTCCTTGGTGCCTCTTTTTCACTTGTACCAGCATCACTCTGGCCAAGTGTTCCAAAGCTTGTTGATTCGAAGATTATAGGCTCTGCTTATGCACTTATTTTCTGGATTCAGAACATTGGCTTGTGGCTATTCCCTCTTCTTATTGGTATTGTGCTCGAGAAGACAAACCCAGGCATTTCCGATCCAACAAAACTTGATTACACATGGCCATTAATCATGCTTGCATGCCTTGGAGTTGCAGCACTCTTTATTGGCTTCATTCTGAAAGTTGTTGACAAAAGGAAAGGACTAGGTCTTGAAGAACCTAATATCAAGTAATTAGTCAAGAGCAAAAGAAACAATAGAAACTAAAGACAGATCAAATCACCCTGTCCCAAAATGATAAGTTCAGTAGAAATTCTACTGAACTTTTTTTTATCCGTATAGATCCTGTATTTAAGTCAAACAACACTATTTTATATCTACTACTATATTGGACACAAAAAGCTATGTACATAGACTAAACCAATTGATATCACATAAGCTTTTAACTAAATGATAATTCAACAAATTATCATTATCAGATAAGTTTAGTAAACTCATGCAAGCCAAAAGTTTAACTTATAAATTACAAACTTTTTGGTTTCTATCATTCCATTTAAGAGTGTGAAACGATACAATGACTAGTACTGTTCACCGTACATTTACGGTTTGTTCAACAATTGTATAATTGATTCAGCATCTATAGATACAGATCATATTCAAAAACTAAATA
>CALNBT010000175.1 GCA_937874345.1 uncultured Prevotella sp. | reverse complement strand
ATCTGACAAGTCTTTCCAAATTTTTGTATCTTTGCATCTTTACGACGCAATAGTTGCGTCGTTGACGATTTGATAGAAAGAAAATTATGCCATTAAGATTACCAGATCATTTGCCAGCCATTGAACGGCTGAAGCTCGAAAATATTTTCGTCATGGACGAGACACGGGCTCACAGTCAGGAAATCAGACCGCTAAAAATCGTTATTTTGAACCTGATGCCCCTGAAGATTACGACAGAAACCGATTTGATTCGTCTGCTGTCCAACTCTCCTTTGCAGATTGAGGTGGCTTTTATGAAATTAAAGAGTCACACACCCAAGAATACACCCATCGAGCACATGATGATGTTCTACAAAGAGTTTGAGGAACTGGCACAAGAGAACTGGGATGGAATGATTGTCACTGGTGCACCGGTTGAACATCTTTCGTTTGAGAAAGTGAACTATTGGGACGAGTTGGTTCATATCTTTTCCTGGGCCAAGAAGCATGTTACATCAACGTTGTATATCTGTTGGGCAGCCCAGGCAGGCTTGTATTATCATTATGGTATCCCCAAATACCAATTGCCTAAAAAGATGTTTGGCATCTTCCCACAGAAGGCCCTTTATCCTGAAATGCCTATTTTCAGAGGCTTTGATGATGTTTTCAGTATGCCACAGAGTCGTCATACAGAGGTTAGGCGTGAAGATATTCTGGCCAATCCCAATTTGACGATGATAGCAGAATCAGCCGAAAGTGGTGTCAGCATGGTAATGGCGCGTAATGGAAGAGAATTCTTCATTACAGGTCATCTTGAGTATGCACCCAATACATTGGACAAGGAATACAAGCGTGACAAGGGAAAACGAAACGATGTCGAGATGCCAGAGCATTATTACATCGATAACGATCCGAAGAAAGGACCCTTGGTTAGTTGGCGGGCGCATGCCAACCTGCTATTCAATAACTGGATTAATTATTATGTTTACCAGGAAACGCCATTCGATATCAAACTGATAGGGTAGAAATGTACATCTGATAGGTGAAGTTGTCGGCTTTAAACGAGCGTGGATCGCACTTGTCAGCGATTCAAGAAGTATTCCGTACTTTTGAATGTCTGTATGTTTTTTGTCCCATTCCGTCCATTGGACATCACAATGATTTTCATTCATTCTATTTATTTTTCAAATCCAAAAGCTTCATGCATACACTAGAACTCCTGGCTCCGGCCAAAAACCTGGAATGCGGTATTGCTGCCATTGATCATGGTGCTGATGCCGTATACATTGGAGCATCAAAATTTGGGGCAAGAGCATCAGCGGGTAACTCGGTAGAAGATATCCGTCAGCTGTGCCAGTATGCACACCAGTTTATGGCAAAGGTGTATGTTACGGTCAATACCATCATCTATGAAGACGAGTTGGAAGATACCCGACGGCTGTTGCGCCAGTTGGTCGAAGCTGATGTTGATGCATTCTTGGTGCAGGATATGGCCATCTTGGAGTTACTTCCAAAGGATATGCCACATCTACCGGTGTTGCATGCCAGTACACAGACAGATAACCGTACGGTTGAAAAGGTGAAGTGGTTGCGTGACTTGGGATTCGAAAGAGTGGTTTTGGCACGTGAACTATCCTTGGACGAAATCAGTGAAATTCACCGTTCGGTGCCCGATATCGAGCTGGAAGGCTTTGTTCATGGTGCGCTTTGTGTGAGCTATTCAGGGGTTTGTTATGCTTCTCAATACTGTTTCCAGCGAAGTGCCAACCGGGGCGAGTGTGCACAGTTCTGCAGAATGAAGTTTGATCTCATCGATGCCGATGGGGTGGAAATCGAACACCAGCGTTATCTGTTGTCATTGAAAGATCTATGCCAGATCGATCATCTGGAAGAGATGGCCGATGCAGGCATCTGTTCGTTCAAGATAGAAGGTCGGCTGAAGAGTATAGCCTATGTCAAGAATGTGGTTTCTGCGTATTCGCAACGTCTGAACCAAATCATCTCAAAACGCAAAGACAGCTACCAAAGAGCCTCTTTGGGTAGGGTTGACTATTCGTTTGAGCCCAATCTGAAGAAGACATTCAACCGAGGGTATACGGATTATTTCCTGCATCGTCGACAACCCGACATCTTTTCTCCAGACACGCCAAAGGCCTTGGGTGAATTTGTGGGCAAGGTAAAAGAAATTTCCGGGCACTCTTTCAATGTTGCCGGTACCGCCTCTTTTGCCAATGGCGATGGATTGTGTTTTTTCAACGATGAACACGAACTGGAAGGGTTCAGGGTCAATCGTGCCGAAGGCAACCGCTTGTACCCGTTGAAGATACCGGCTCACCTCAAGCCTGGGTTGGCATTGTATCGTAATAACGATGAGGCTTTTGATAAAATATTGTACGGAAAGACCGCCGAACGCAAGATACCAATAGAGTTGACACTGTCTGTTACACCTACGGGATTCAAGCTTTCCGCTATTGGGGTGGGGATACCCTATACTGAAAAGTCTGTTACCCTTGAGCATCAACCGGCACAAAAGCCCCAGCGAGAAAACATTTTGCGCCAATTAAACAAGCTGGGAAATACGCAATATATGACTGAACGCCTCGAGATAGAGGGTGGTGCAGACCAATACTTCATTCCTTCGAGCGTGTTGTCCGATCTGCGTCGCCAAACGATTGATGCGATACAGGTAGATCATCTTAAAGAGACAAAACCATTAAAAAACAACCCTCACGCAGATAATTTGAAGGTATGGCAGCCCGAATATGCCAAATTTCCCTATCTTTACAACGTGTCCAATCACCTCTCCAAAGCGTTTTATCAAAAACAAGGAATGCTACAGGTGAGCGATGCTTTTGAGGTTGGGCAAGGGAAAGTTGTTTCTGGAACGGCAGATCATCAACCTTTGTTGATGCAATGTCGCCATTGTATACGATTCAGTCTGGGATATTGTGTGCAGAAGGGAGGCAAACAGCCCACATGGAAAGAGCCTCTCACCTTGCGTTTGGGTGATGGCAGGCAGTTTAGGCTAGAGTTTAAATGCAACGAATGTCAGATGAACGTGTACGCACAAAATAAAGAATAGGGAAATCAATCATGAAAAAGCTTGTTGGCAAATCATTTCTTTGGGTGTGCCTGTCGATGCTGATAGGCGTCGGCTTGCTGTCGTCTTGTTATCAAAAGCCACATCGTCATTTGGCAGCCTATCATGTTTTGAAACACAAACAGGCCGATTCTCTGCTCTTTTCTTCTAAGCACCACTATTCGAACAATTATAATTTCATCGTTAAAAGCGATACATTGGTATTGTTCAAACAGCAACCCGAGGAAATCGTTTCAGGGTTGATGATAGACTCATTGATCATAAAACGGCACGAACACGTGGTTGTGGCCGACATTCGCATGATACCGACCGATACCATCGATTCCGTCTGGGTACAATTGGCCAGCGACCAGCACACTTTTGGGTGGATACACGAATCGCAGATGTTACCAAAAGTCGTTCCATCTGACCCGATCTCGCAGTTTATTTCTATTTTCTCGGACACCCATTTGCTGATCTTTCTCATCATTATTTCACTGATTGCCGTTGCTTATTGGCTTCATCTGGTTCAGAAAGAAAATGCTTACATCGTACATTTTAGGGATATCCAGTCGTTTTATCCCACCTTGCTCTGTTTGATTGTTGCTGCCTCTGCCACGCTTTATGCCAGTATGCAAATGTTTGTTCCAGAATTATGGAAACAATTTTACTTTCATCCCACGCTCAATCCCTTCTCTGTTCACTTTCCGCTCTCCCTCTTCTTGATGTCCGTATGGGCCATGCTCATTGTCGGTTTAGCCGTTGTTGACGATGTACGTCACAGTCTGCCGTTCAGTGATGCGGTCATGTATCTCGGTGGGGTCGTGGCCGTCTGTGCAGTCAATTATATTATTTTCGGACTTTCTACCCTGTATTTTATTGGCTATCCACTACTGATTTTGTACTTTTACTTTTCTATCAGACTATATTTCAAGCATGCGCGTCGGACCTTCATCTGTGGTAATTGCGGTGAAGAGATTTCCCATAAAGGTCGATGTGAACACTGTGGTGCGATGAATGTATAAAGGATGGCTCAAATTCCTCATAAATAAGGATTGTCAAAAATGGCAGAATATCGTAATTTTGCAACCGATAAAATACAAACTTATTTATGAAAAAAAATACATTGTTGGCGGCAACACTGCTGTTGTCGGGAATGATTTCGGCACATGCCGGAGTAACCAACGGTAATTTGGAGAAAAACTTGTTGTCAGATTCGACACGAGTCTTTAACCTAGATGAGATAAATGTCAACGCACAGCCTAAGGACGTTTTCAGACTTCGCAACCAACCACTTAGTTCTTCCATCTTTTCAAGTCAGGATATCCGATCGCTGAATGTCAACGACCTTCGCGATTTGGCCAGCTATGTTCCATCTTTTGCGATGCCAAATTATGGATCTCGGTTGACATCTTCCATGTATGTACGCGGAATAGGTTCACGTGTCAACAGTCCGGCAGTGGGTCTTTACCTCGATAACATGCCTATCATGGGTAAGTCGACCTTAAATTTCCATACATATGAGGTAGATCGCATAGATGTTCTTCGCGGACCTCAAGGTACGTTGTATGGGCAAAATACCGAAGGTGGCCTCATTCGCATCTATTCCAAGAATCCCATGAACTACCAAGGCACCGATGTCCGCCTGGGATATGGTACATATGGATACCGTTCTGTCGAGGCTGCTCATTACAACAAGGTAAACGACCAATTTGGTTTTTCTGTTGCTGGTTTCTATAACGGCTCAAATGGTTTCTTCCGTAACGCTTTTGATAACGGCCGTGCCGACAATTTTGATGAGGCAGGTGGCAAAACCATGCTGGTATGGCGTCCTACAACGCGCTGGAATATCCAATTGCTGGGCGATTATCAATATACCAAGCAGCATGCGTTTCCCTATGGTTTGTTGGACCAGACGACAGGCATTACTGCCGATCCTAATATCAACCACCAAGGAGAGTACCAGAGAAATATGGTCAATTCGTCGTTGAACGTTACCTTTAAGGGCAATTATTTTGATTTCAACTCAACGTCAACCTACCAGTATCTCAAGGATTACATGCTGATGGATTTGGATTATTTGCCTCAAGACTTCATGCATCTTGATCAGCGTCAGCTTCAGAATTCCTACACACAAGAGTTTGTCCTCAAGAGCAACCGACCTTCATGCTGGCATTGGACCACAGGAGCCTTCTTCTCTGGGCAGTGGTTGAAAACCAATTCTCCCGTTTATTTTTCTGACGGAATCACGGCTCCAATCGGTCAAGCCATTCAGTCTGCCATGTACAATGCCATGCTCAACGCCATGGTTGCAGGAATGGTTAAAGCTGGGATGCCTCAACAGGTAGCCCAGCAGATGGCTGCCAAGACCATTGCTGATGCCGGTGGCGTTTCGATGGATGTGACGATGGGTGCTCCAGGCTTGTTTCATACCCCACAATTCAATGTTGGTTTCTTCCATGAATCAAACGTGAACATCACCGATCGACTTACTGCCACCTTGGGATTGCGTTATGATTACAGTTTTGTAAAGGTACAATACGACGCTTCAGCCTATATGAATATGACGGCAAATGTAATGGGTCAGACGGCTACAAACAGTTTGGTGTCTGAGTTGAACCATCAGACAAGCAACGAATACGAACAGCTGTTGCCAAAGTTTGGATTGAACTACCGTTTGGATGACCTTGGAAGCAATGTCTATGCACTGGTTAGTAAAGGCTATCGTGCCGGTGGATTCAATATTCAGATGTTCTCTGATATCCTCAATGCCGATCTGAATGCCAACAGTAACAAAGCCATGCGTTCAAGCTACACGGTGCCTCATACAGAACAAGATTATGATAATGTAAACAAAACCATCTCTTATAAGCCCGAAACTAGCTGGAACTACGAGTTGGGAACACATATCAATCTCTTCAATGGTAATATGTTGTTCGATTTAAGCACCTATTACATGGAGGTTAAAAACCAGCAGCTGTCAGTCATGGCTGGCAACTATGGATTCGGCAGAATGATGGTCAATGCCGGGAAAAGCCATTCGTGCGGTGTTGAGACGACGTTGCGCGGCAACGCTTTCAACGAACGGCTGGCCTGGTCTTTGAGCTATGGCTATACCCATGCAGTCTTTGATAGTTATACGGATAAGGTGATGATAAATAACATTTTGACGGATGTCGACTACAAGAACAAGCAGGTTCCTTTTGTGCCTCAACATACTTTTGCCGCAATGGCAGACTATCGTTTTGATGTTTCGTCATCGATGCTCAAAGCGATTGTACTGGGTGCCAATGTTTCAGGATGCGGAAATATTTACTGGGATGAGGCTAACCTCTACAACCAGAAGCTATATGCCACCCTCGGAGCTCACGCTGATGCCGAATTTGGCAAGGTCGTGCTGCGTGTTTGGGGAAAGAATCTTACAGACACCCGTTACAACACCTTCGCTTTTCAGAGCGGAGCGACAGGCCAACAACTTACCTTTGCCCAGCGAGGCAATCCTTTACAGTTTGGGGTTGATGTGAAATTCCACCTGTAATCTCTATAAATGTTAGATTATGAAAGGCTTCCGAAGATTTTTTGGAAGCCTTTTTTATGCCAGACACCCCTCCATCTGATACCATATCAGTAGCTTTTGTCTGCTAGGATACTGCGAGGTGATGCCAGATGTATTTACCATTCAAAGTATATGAAAACCAATGTGTTACAAATCCATGCAAATTGAGGGGCAAAAAGCACCATATCAAGGGACAATGTCCTGGAAATTGCTTGACAATATCATGCATATTGTGTCGTACGATTTGTCATATCGAGAGGATGATTTGTGGAAGAAATCTTTGTTTTTGCCCTTTTAACCCCGTTGTTTCACCTTACCAGCGGTAAAAATATCAGTAAATATGCGATTTTGTCATAAAAAAAACTTTACTTTGCGTAATAGAATGGTATTTTTTTCTTTGCTATCAGATTTAGAAGATATATGAAGAAAACGCTGAAGTGGATAGGCTTGATCATTGGAATTCCTGTAATACTGGTGTTTATTCTAGCCCTTTTATTTTATTTCCCGCCCTTTCAGCAGTGGGCGGTCAAGAAGGTCACCGCTTACGCTTCCCAACAAACGGGTATGAATATCCACGTTGGTGAGGTAAGATTGGCTTTTCCTTTGGATTTGGCATTGGGCGATGTGCAAGTCATTCAGCAAAACGATTCGTTACCACAGGTTAAAGATACCATTGCAGCTATTGGCAAACTCATTGTCGATGTCCAGTTGATGCCGTTATTATCGCAGCAAATTCAAATCGATCAGTTGGAATTTCATCATATGAAACTCAATACGACGAATATGATTGCTGCCGCACGGGTCAATGGTATCATTGGCAAGCTCGCCGTGATGAGCCATGGTATCGATTTAAAGGCAAAGACTTTTCGACTGAATAAGGCTTTATTGTCAGATGCGAACCTGATGGTCACCTTGTCAGACAGTGTTCCAAAAGATACCAGTACCACTAAAAACTTTTGGAAGATTAAGGTCGATGGCCTCGATATCCGTCATACAGCTTTCACCGTGAAGATGCCTGGTGACACGCTTGATGTACAGGCATATTTGGGAAACGCCATTGCCAGGAATGGGCTGTTTGACCTAGGTTCTGGGCATTATCAGCTAAACAAACTGGATTGGACTGATGGCCGCCTGCAGTATGATAATAGGTTCGCCCCACGAACCAAGGGATTAGATTACAATCATTTGGTGATGACGGATGTTCGAGTGGGTGTTGATTCACTGGATTTCAAGGCGCCAAAACTTGAAATGCGCGTCCGGCAGATGGCGTTTCGTGAGAAGAGTGGGTTAGATCTCCAAGAACTCTCAGGTCCCATCAAGATGGATTCTTCCAGAGTGTATTTGCATGACCTCAAGATCAGAACCTCAGAATCTGCTATACTTGCCGATTTCTTCATGGATTTGAATAGCTTTTCAAAAGAAGCTCCAGGCCAGTTGAACGCCACCCTACACGCTTCTTTGGGCAAGCAAGACCTGATGCGCTTCATGGTTGGGATGCCATCTGACTTCCGAAAGAAATGGCCCAATGCTCCGTTGCAGATCGACGGTATCGTGAGAGGCAACATGCAGTCAGCCCGAATGACGGGACTCCATGTCAAATTGCCTTCGGTATTGACTGCCAATGCCTCTGGTACGATGTCCAACCTAACGGATCCTCGAAAACTGAAGGCTGATGTCCATCTGGAGGCTGTGACAGGAAATCTGGATATGGTGAAAGCCATGCTCGATGCCAAGATGCAAAAACAGGTGAATATCCCGCGTGGAATCAGGTTCAAGGGGCATGTCAAAGTTAATGGAAGTCAATATGGATCTACTTTCATTGCACAACAAGGAGGAGGGTCATTAAAGGGAATGGCAGCATTCGATGCCGGAAGAATGGCCTATCATGCCAATCTCACAGCTAATCGTCTGCCACTGCAGCATTTCTTACCCAATCAAGGCTTTCATCCTTTTAGTGGATTGATCCACGTGAAGGGAAAAGGCACAGACATCTTCTCGCCAAAAACCTCGCTGACGGCCAATATGAAAGTGACCCAATTTCAATTTGGTCAATATCTTCTCAATAACATCTCGGCCGACGCGCAGGTGCGTAATGGACATGCGAAAGCTGTTATCAACAGCAACAACTCTTTGATCAGGGGCGATATTGTTCTGGATGCGCTCACGCATTCCAAGACCTTAAATGCTGTCGTAAAAACCAATTTGACACATCTTGATTTGAAGAACCTTCATCTAACGGAAGATTCTATTATCCTTGCGATGCAAGGTAATATGAATATTTCGACCGATTTGAAAAACAATTATCAGATACAAGGCGCCTTTGATCAATTGAAGATCATCGATAAAGGCAAGGTTTATGACCCAGGCTCTGTTACCTATCATCTGCTGACAAGACCCGATTCGACTTTTGCCAAGGTGATATCAGATGATTTACGGCTTGTGTTGAAGGGCAGTGGAGGATACGAAAAGCTATTGAAAGAATCGATGGGATTGCTCACTGAAGCCAAAACACAATATCAAAAAAAATATATCAATCAGACCTTATTACGCTCAAAGCTGCCAAAGGCGGATATTTATCTCCTTTCTGGCAAAAATAATCTGTTGGTAAACATTCTGCGTAAATATCAAGTAGATCTCGATTCGGCCATGGTGAACATCACTTCTTCGCCTGTTGGTGGCTTGAATGGATCATTGTTGATAGACAAGTTGTCGGCCGGTGGCGTACAGTTAGACACCGTTCGCCTTCGCATGGCTTCTTCGGAACTGGGAATGACGTATCATGGACAGGTGCGAAACAATCAGGATAACCCGCAATATGTATTCAACGCCTTTTTTGATGGGGCGATTCATGAGCATGGAACCAATGTGCGGGCAAAATTCTATGATGACAAAGACAAGCTGGGCTTGAATCT
>CALNBT010000174.1 GCA_937874345.1 uncultured Prevotella sp. | reverse complement strand
AAATGCCTCTTTCTGTAAGTCTTATATGATTATCTTGAATTTCTAATAGATTTTGTGAAATTGCTTTTTGAGCTTGTTCAAGAAGATAACTGCGATATTTTGGAGAGATGGAAGAGAGATGGATCCCATCGCATGTCCGTAAGGCAGTTGTGATCGTATCGTTATAACGAGTGTTATCATCTAGCATTTCGATTTCGAAAGGAATTTCGTTCTTTTCAATAGCACTAATATATTTAGTGATATTTGAGATGTTCCATTGGCGTGACCCGATATTATACGAATGTGCTGAGGCCCCAACGCCGAAATAGGGTATGCCTTGCCAATAGCTGCTATTATGTTGGCTTCTAAACCCGGTTTTTGCAAAATTACTTATCTCATAATGTTCGTAACCAGCTTGTTTTAGTTCCTTCACAAGTTCTTGATACATAGAAAGAGATAGTTCTTCGTCTACTTCTTCAACTTCTTTATTTTCCAACATTTTGTATAGAGGTGTTCCTTTCTCATACATCAAACTGTAGGCTGATATATGTTGAACATCTAGTTGAATGGCCTTATCGATATCATCTTTCCATTCTGATAGGGTTTCGTTTGGAAATCCAAATATCAAGTCAATACTGATATTTTTGATACCTTCTTGTCTCAAAAGATAGGTAGCGTCGTAGACTTCGTGAGCATGATGGCGTCTATGAAGAAATGCAAGTCTTTCATCAGAGAAAGATTGTACGCCCATACTGACTCGGTTGACGGGTGTTCGGACAATGAACTTTGCAAAAGATAGGTTAACATCATCAGGATTGCATTCAATGGTTACTTCACAATTCTTTTTAATGAGATCTTGATTTCCATTGAAAAAAACATCTGCAATCGTTGCAAATATTTTTAAAAGTTGTGTTTGAGTGAGTTGAGAAGGGGTTCCACCACCTAAATATATTGTTGACAAAACGTTTACACTTTTTGCATGATCACTTTGAATCTGACTCAAATACTCTTTTCTGAGACGTATTTCATGACATATAGCGTCGACATAACGCTCACGCATTTCAAGAGTTACTGTTGAGTAGAAACCACAATAAATGCACCGGCTTTTACAAAAGGGAATATGAATATATAATCCTGCCATTATAAGACTTAATAGATTTGCAAAATTACGAATATGATTAAAAAAAATAAAACATTTCTTTTATTACTTTTGCTTTTGTTCAAAAAATGTCTATCTTAGTACGCGTAATCTTTTATCAAATAACTAATTTTTTAAATCTATACCGATATGAGAGTATATCAGACTAATGAAATTAAAAACATTGCATTGCTTGGCAGTGCGGGAAGCGGCAAGACCACGCTTGCCGAGAGTATGCTTTATGGTAGTGGTATCATCAAACGCCGTGGTACTATAGATGCCAAAAATACAGTCAGTGATTATTTTCCTGTTGAACAAGAGTACGGTTATTCTGTTTTCCCTACTGTCTTTCATGTTGAGTGGAACAATAAAAAATTAAATATTATTGATTGTCCAGGTTCTGACGACTTTGTTGGAGGTGCCATCACGGCATTGAACGTTACAGACCAAGCTGTAATTGTGATAAATGGGCAATATGGTCCAGAAGTAGGTACGCAAAATAATTTCCGATATACTGAAAAACTTAAGAAACCGGTTATCTTTCTGATTAACCAATTGGATTCAGACAAATGTGATTTCGATTCCACTGTCAATACCATGCAGGAAATCTATGGACCCAAATGTGTTCAAATACAATATCCTGTAGAGACAGGTTCGAACTTTAATGAGATTATTGATGTCCTTCTTATGAAGAAATATTCATGGAAGGCAGAAGGTGGTATGCCTATTATTGAGGAAATCCCGGCAGACCAAAAGGAAAAAGCATTGGAACTACATAAAGCACTTGTAGAAGCTGCTGCTGAGAATGACGAAGGATTAATGGAAAAATTTTTTGAAGAAGAATCTTTGAGCGAAGATGAATTGCGTGAAGGTATTCGCAAAGGATTGGTTACCAGAAGTATTTTCCCTGTATTTTGTGTATGTGCCGGTGAAGACAAAGGTGTTCGAAGGCTGATGGAATTCTTAGCAAACGTTGTTCCTTTTGTGAGCGAAATGCCTAAAATTAGAAATACTCGTGGAGAAGAAATTAATCCAGACGTCTCTGGTCCAACATCACTTTATTTCTTCAAAACAGGAATGGAGCCTCATATCGGCGAAGTTTCTTATTTCAAGGTAATGAGCGGTAGTGTAAAATCAGGCGATGAACTCAATAATGTCGTGAGAGGCTCAAAAGAAAGAATCGGTCAGTTATACGCATGTGCAGGCGCCAATAGAATTCCTGTTGAAGTCTTAAATGCTGGTGATATAGGGTGCACGGTTAAATTAAAGGATGTCAAGACGGGCAATTCGCTTAATGGAAAAGACTGTGATTGGCACTTTGATTTCATCAGATACCCTAATTCTAAGTATAGTCGTTCCATCAAGGCTGTCAATACCTCTGATACGGAAAAGATGATGGCTGCCTTGTTGAAAATGCATCAGGAGGATCCAACATGGGTGATTGAACAGTCTAAGGAACTTCGCCAAACAATTGTTCATGGCCAGGGAGAATTCCATCTTCGTACATTGAAATGGCGTTTAGAGAATAATGAGAAGATTCAAGTGGTATTCCAGGATCCAAGAATTCCTTATCGCGAAACAATTACCAAGCAGGCAAAAGCTGAATATCGTCATAAGAAACAGTCGGGTGGTGCCGGACAGTTTGGTGAGGTTCACCTGATTGTTGAGCCATATGCTGAAGGAATGCCGGATCCTACTGTATACAAGTTTGGTGGACAAGAGTTCAAGCTGAATATCAAGAATAGAGAAGAGATATCTTTGGCTTGGGGTGGAAAGTTAGTCTTCATCAATTCTGTTGTTGGTGGTGCAATTGATTTACGATTCATGCCAGCTATCTTGAAGGGTATTATGGATTGTATGGAACATGGCCCATTGACAGGTAGTTATGCACGTGATGTTCGTGTTGTCGTTTATGATGGAAAAATGCATCCTGTGGATTCTAACGAATTGTCATTTACGCTTGCAGCTCGACATGCCTTCTCTGATGCATTTAAAATTGCCGGTCCAAAGATTCTGGAGCCTATCTATGATCTAGAGGTTTTCGCACCGGCCGATTACACGGGTGATGTGATGAGCGATTTGCAAGGTCGTAGAGCGATTATCATGGGAATTGACAGTGAAGCTGGTTACCAAAAGCTGTCTGCAAAGATACCATTGAAGGAGCTTTCTAACTATTCGATTGCTTTGAGCTCTTTGACTGGTGGTCGAGCTTCATTTATCACGAATTTTGCAAGTTACGAACTTGTTCCTAATGACATTCAGACCCAACTCATTCGTGAGCATGAAGCAGAACTGGAAGCTGAGGATAATTAATTTATTGTTTTCCAAAAAAAATAAGAGATGTACCGGTTCTTGGTATATCTCTTTTTTTATCTGATCAAAAACCGTCATTGGGAAAAAGAATGAATTATCGGTTGTTCATTATTTACAAAGTAGATGGCATTGGGTTCATCACTATTTAACCATATCCATTCAATTTATATTTTATTTTATGAAAAAACATTGAAAGATTATAATTGCTTTATGATTCATATAATGTTCGATTTAGTTAATTTATGTAACAAATGGCAAATTGTTTAACGGATAAATGTTAAGTATTTAAGATATTCTCTATTTTTGTCATCATGAAAAAGAGTACAATTTGGATCATCTCGACCATTATGGGACTATCGTTCCTCGGTTTGCTTTTCTTGCAAATGAAATATTTTCAAGAAATGGCGGATATGAAGAAAGAACAGTTTGATGAGTCGGTTTACAGAGCTTTGAATCAGGCATCTCGCAACTTGGAATATAATGAGACTTGGCGATATTTGCAAAAGGACATTAATGAGACTGAGCGAAAGGCTTATGTTCAAGATTCTCTTGGAACTCGTACTGGACAGCCTGATGGCACCCTTCAGAAGTCACATCAATATTCCGTTGTAGGAAAGGATGGTACCATTTATTCGGCTTTCGAGTTGAAGACCATTACGATGAAGCCGTCTCAGATGCCGAAGGGAATGATATTGCAACATGATAAAAATTCATTAAACGAAGCTTCTAAGTCTTTACAAGAAATCGTAAAAAACAGATATGTTTATCAAAAAGCTTTACTGGATGAAGTCGTGTATTCAATCCTCTATTCGGCTTCGGAAAAACCACTGAAAGAAAGAATTAATTTTAAGTTGTTGGATCAGGACTTGAAGTCAGAATTGATGAATAATGGAATTAATATACCGTATCATTTCAGAGTTACTACGGGGGATGGTAGGGAAATCTATCGTTGTTCAGATTATTCTGATGAAGGAGATGAGTTTATTTACACTCAGGTACTGTTCCGAAACGATCCTGGTGCCAAAAAGGGACTTGTACACGTCCATTTCCCCGATATCAATAGCTATATTTTTTCATCGATTAAATTTATCATACCGGCAATTGTCTTCACTTTTATATTATTGTTGACGTTTATCTTAACGATTGTTATTGTGTTTAGACAAAAACGCTATACTGAAATAAAAAATGATTTCATCAACAACATGACCCACGAATTAAAAACGCCAATCGCGAGTATTTCTTTGGCAGCTCAGATGTTGAATGATAAGAGCGTTCCAAAAAGTGAGTCCATGATTTACCATTTAAGTAAAGTTGTGCAGGACGAATCAAAACGACTGCGTTTCTTGGTAGAGAAAGTGCTTCAAATGTCAATGTTTGATCGAAAAAAAGCAGTATTCAAGAAGAAACGAATGGATTTGAACGAATTGATTGAGAACATTGCTAATTCATTTACGTTGCGTGTTGAGCATACTGGTGGAAAAATTTATATTGATATCGGGGCATTAGAATCTACCATCTATGTTGATGAAGTTCATTTCCAGAATGCTATTTTCAATCTTATGGACAATGCAGTTAAATATGGTAAGCCAGACCAACCATTAGATGTTTTTCTGAAGACTTGGAATGACAATGACCATCTCTTTCTGTCAATTCGGGATAACGGGCTGGGCATTAAAAAAGAAAATTTGAAAAAGGTCTTCGAAAAATTCTATCGAGTACATACTGGTAACGTGCACGATGTTAAAGGATTTGGACTAGGTTTGGCTTATGTTAAAAAAGTTGTAGAACTACATAATGGAGAGATTTCTGTTGAGAGTGAGTATCGAAAGGGGACGTCCTTTATCATCAAACTCCCGATTATCAAGGAATAATTATTAATAATTAAATAAGGAAACTATGGAAGAAAAATTGAAAATTCTTTTGTGTGAAGACGACGAAAACTTAGGAATGCTTCTTCGTGAGTATTTACAAGCAAAGGGTTATACCGCTACACTTTGTCCTGATGGCGAGGCTGGGTATAAAGAGTTCTTAAAAAACAAATATGATATTTGTGTACTTGATGTAATGATGCCAAAGAAAGATGGTTTTACATTAGCGCAAGAAATTCGTCAAGCAAATGCAGAGATTCCTATTATCTTTTTAACAGCTAAAGTGCTGAAGGAAGATATTTTGGAAGGATTTAAGATTGGTGCTGATGACTACATTACTAAACCATTCTCGATGGAAGAACTTGTTCTGCGTGTTGAGGCTATATTACGTCGTGTACGTGGTAAAAAGAACAAAGAATCAACGATCTATAACATTGGCCGTTTTATTTTCGATACACAAAAGCAGCTATTGACTATTGGTGAAAAGCAAACCAAGCTTACGACTAAAGAAAACGAATTGTTAGCTTTGCTGTGCTCACATGCAAATGAGATTTTGCAGCGGGATTTCGCTTTGAAAACCATTTGGATAGACGATAACTATTTCAATGCAAGATCTATGGATGTTTATATTACCAAACTTCGCAAGCATTTGAAAGATGACGATCAGGTAGAGATTATCAACATTCATGGCAAAGGATATAAATTGATTACCCCTGAAGAAAATTAATCATACTTGAGGATTTGTCAAGTTTGACAATATAGAAAGGTAGCATGAAAAGTATTTTCGTGTTACCTTTTATGATGTATGCAAGGATGATTTTTGCCCAAAGACCTGCTTTGATGAAAGCCGACATATTGGCAGACAATATGCTTGGGTTTGTACCTCAATGTCCATGAATTTGTTTCACGAACCCATCGGTATTGTTATGGTATCTTGAAATGACGTCTATTTAGCGTTTATATCTTCTTGAATTCCAATATCGATTTTGGTGAAGTCCGTAAACAGTCTAATTAATTTCATGATGTGGAACCAGATCTTAATACATAACCAAGTCACCACTTATAACGGCATGAAATTTACGGGATAACATACTGAAACATGTCAATGCTGGATGAATACAAGGACGATGAGAAGACGATATGAGTTAGATGACATTTGCAAATTAGAGTAACAATCGAACCAGAAACATAAATGAACGCTGATTAGACAGAGATTATGCGTATTTTGAACTTTAGAAAATAATCATTTATAGCCAAAATTACTAGAAATATTTGGTAGGCTGGTAAAAAACAAGTACCTTTGCATCGCAAATTTTGCAAAATTATCAATTCATTAATTTATTAAGTTGTATGAATCAATACGAAACCGTTTTCATTTTGACTCCCGTTTTGTCTGATGAACAGATGAAGGAAACGGTCGCTAAATTCAAGAAGCTGCTCACCGACAATGGTGCTGAGATTCTGAATGAGGAGACCTGGGGACTGAAGAAACTGGCTTACCAAATTCAGAAGAAGAACTCAGGCTTTTATTGCCTGTTTGAGTTCAAGGGCGAGCCAACTTTAATTGACACTCTCGAAATAGGCTTTCGCCGTGACGAGAAAGTAATCCGTTATATGACTGTCAAGCTTGACAAGTATGCAGCACTGTATGCTGAGAAGAGAACACAGAAATATGCAAATAAAAAGGAGGCATAATTATGGCAGATCAGAATAAATCAGAAATTCGTTATTTGACTCCACCTTCAGTGGATAACAAAAAGAAAAAATATTGTCGTTTCAAAAAGAGCGGTATTAAGTATATCGATTATAAGGATCCTGAGTTTCTCAAGAAGTTTTTGAACGAACAAGGAAAGATTCTTCCACGTCGTATTACTGGTACATCTTTGAAGTTCCAGCGTCGTGTTGCACAAGCTGTAAAGCGTGCCCGCCAGATAGCACTGCTTCCTTACGTAACTGATTTAATGAAATAATTGAAGAGGAGGAAACAGAATGGAAATTATATTAAAAGAAGATATTATCGGTTTAGGATATAAGAACGATATCATAAGTGTAAAGAATGGTTATGGACGTAACTATTTGATTCCTAACGGAAAAGCGGTTATCGCATCTGTATCTGCAAAGAAAATCCTTGCTGAGAACTTAAAACAACAAGCTCATAAATTAGCAGCTATTAAAGCTGAAGCTGAAAAGAAGGCTTCTTCTTTAGAAAATGTTGCTTTGACGATTGCTGTAAAGGTTTCTACAACCGGAGTTACCTATGGTTCGGTTAATACATCAACCGTAGCTGAAGAATTGGCAAAGAAAGGTTTTGAAGTCGATCGTAAGATCATTACCATGAGTGATATCAAAAAGGTTGGCGATTACGAGGCTATTGTTCATTTGCACAAAGAGGTTGAAGTAAAGATACCTGTATCTGTTGTTGACGAAAAAGCTCAAGCTAAGGCAGTTGAATCAGATGCGGTTGTTTCTGAATCTGATAACGCTGCTGAGTAAATCTTATAAAGACTATTCAATTCTCTTTTTTGATGGAGGAATGAATAATTTAGAATATTAGAACTGTAAAGCAAATCAATATTCCGTCCAGGGGTGTCATAAAGATGCCTCTGGATTTTTTTGTTTGTATAAACCATTACTTTTGTCTTTTCATGAGTATTACTGTCAGATTATTGGTCTTTGAGAACATATCGTACCGATATATAATCACATAATAAAGTCAAAGAAACGGATAGGTAAAATGATTCTCTTACTACTTTTTTGAGGAAAATTTGTATTGGATAGGGTTTCCCATCAGATAATCAATAAGGATAGCAAGCTTTAAAACGTAATTGGAAATAGATGATATTAAAAAATGCGAGTTATCAAAAGGTAACTCGCATTTAATTTCGTTGGAAATGACTGGTGCTATTTATTCCACCAATGTCTTTTCTTATTGATTTTACTCCCTTCTACAGACTGGTTTAATTGTTCACGAATCAAATCTTTGTAAGATTTTTGGTCGTGAATCATTCTATACATCTGTCCCCAATCGGGTAGCCCACCAAGATTTCTGTCATCAATAAAAATATCAGCTTTTAACTTTCTTGAAAAATGATTATTGTTGAGAGTCCCATTTTCTTCTGGATAGTCTTTGTTTACCGCCCAGAATTCTACGCCACGATCCTTGCACCATTGTATTGCGTCATCTAGAAGTTTGCCCTCTCTAACACTCCATAAGATCAAACGATGTTGGTCTTTGATTAACATCCTAAGCGTTTCGGTAGCAAATGGCAATTCTTCGCCAATAGCTGGATATTTATGTTCTACAATCGTCCCGTCAAAATCTACTGCAATAACCATTTTCTATTCTTTGTATCTTCAAATCAATTAAATGACGATTTGGGCTTATTTAAGTTTTACTGATGAATCATTTTTGTCTCCGTATCGGCTGTTTGAATAGTTACCATAATTACCGTATCCACTACTGTAGTAGTTAGGAGAATCTTTTTTGTAAGATGCATAACGTCCATATTTTCCGTAGTTTCCATAGCCGTAATAGTATCCATATTTCTTTTTCGACATATCAATACCATTGATGACAATTGATATGTTCGGCATTTTTTTCTCTGCTGCAAGTTGATTGATAAAATTAAAACTAGCCTTCGGGGTGAAGTCTGCTCTACACATATAGATTGTGGCATCAGCAATACGACCTATATGTAGAGTATCAGTAACAAGACCAACAGGAGCAGTATCAATCAATACATAATCGTATCTTTCTTTTAAATGATTAATAATAACGTCCAGAGATGGTCTTTCTATTAACTCGGTTGGATTTGGTGGGATAGGACCAGCCATCAAGAGATCCAAATTATTGTTGACACCAGAAGGAACAATCTGAGAAGTGATTTCCTCAACGGAAGGACTATCCTTGGTTAATAACAAGGATATTCCATGATGGTGATCATTGATTTCAAATAGTTGAGCTAGCCTTGGCTTACGAATATCCAAACCTACTAGTACGACTTTCTTACCAAGCAATGCCATACTAACGGCCAAGTTTGAGGCGTTGAATGTTTTACCTTCACCGGAAGAAAAAGACGTGAACATGATAACCTTTTCCCCTTCCTTCAGCATAAACTGTAAGTTTGTACGCATACTTCTAAAAATTTCTTCCATTTGGTTGTTCTGGTTCTCATGAACAACAATATCAGCCTTAGTCTTTGCAGATTCATTTGCTACTGCCACATCGGCGAGAATTGGTAGATTCGTAAGCTTTTCTACATCATCATGTCCTTCAATTCTGTATCGGAAGAATTGAATCAAATAGAGCACTAGTGAAGGTATTGCTATTCCTAAAATCAAAGCTAATAGAAAAATAATATTAGCTTTAGGACTTACACGACCATTCACAACAGGGTCATCAATTAATTTTCCTTTGTCTGCTGTAGCAGCTAATGAAATAGAGTTCTCTTCTCTCTTCTGCAAAAGCATCAAGTACAGTCCTGATTTGACATCTTGTTGTCTGCCAATTTGAGTAAGTATTCTCTCTTGTTCTGGGCTAGCTTGTATTAATCCTTGATATTTTCCATATTGAGAAGCAACACTGTTGCGTTGAATTTCAAGATTCCTCTTAGATTGATTCATGGCCCGTTTAATGGTGTTGTTCAATTCATCCATCTGAGATGTGATGGGAGTTACGGTTGGAGAAGTTTCTGAAGCACTACGAAGCAACCTGTTTCTTTGTAGTGCGAGTTGGTTATAGGCGTTAATCAATTCATTTACAGTAGGATCTGAAATACCAATATTTGCAGGTAGAGTCTCATACTTACCGTTCGGCTGTTTCATGCTTTCTTCAATACTTTTCATTAATGCCACTTGCGTGTTAGCATCTGCCAATTTTTGATCTAAGTCACTTACGCCGCTTATTGCTTGCTGTGCATTTAAGCTTGGGTCCACAACCTTATTCTGTTTCTTGAAACTTTCCAATTGTCCTTCTGTCATTCCCAGTTCTTCGCTGATCTTTTGAAGTCTATTGTTGATGAAAACTTCGGTGTTTCGTGCAATTTCATTCTTATCCATGTTGGCTTGTCTGTTATAACAAACAACCAATTGTCTTAAATAGTCTTGTGCTCGAAGAGGGTTTTCATCTTTTATATCTAACAACGCAATTGTAGTTTGCTTGGAGCTTTGTTCGACAGAGAATGAATGTCTAAACTTTTCAGCCAGACCATCGGGAGATACAATATATACGTTCAAAACCGAGCCATCCTGCATCATTCCTGTATTGTTGCTATTGTTTTTGAATGTAAGTATACCTGCCTTCGTTGAAATAGTTGATGGAAGCCTATTTATTGTTCGATCTAAACTGAATTCTTTATTTTCTTGATTTAGTCCATTTGCATAATATTTTCCAGTTACATGTAACGAATTCCCAACTCTTTGAATTGACAAAGATATCGGACTCGTTAGCTTATCAAGATGCAGGGGGTCAAGGTCGACTTCAATCGGTTGATTATTATACACCAATGAAGTTTTAACTCTTCCTTTTGTCGTGTAAATCACATAGAGTTTTAAATCTTTGACAGCTTGTTCGGCAAGGGTAGAAGAGCCCAATATCACCATTTCGTTGTCAATACCAGCTGAGTTGGAGATGAGGCCGAGATTATTTGAATTAAGTAATGAATTTTTACCCATTCTGGAATTAGTATCATCATCCTTGATTAACAATTTCGCAGTAGCTTGGTAAATAGGAGTTGTATAACGTAGGTAAATAGCTGCAGCGCCCAAAAAGATAATTAGCGATAAAATGAACCATTTCCAATTAAGGATAAATGCAGTGTAAATATCTTGGAAATTAAATGAGCTTCCTTCCTGTTCCTGAGATGTCTCTAAATCTTTGTAATTATTATCTTTCATAGATAACTATAGTTTATGTGTTATAATTTATTTCTTAATCAAGCAAGTCTATTCGTGATTAAACTATCTTTCTGATAATTGAATTAAATACTTACCATATTCATTCTTTAACATTGGCTTGGCCAATTCTTTCAATTGATCTGTATTAATCCATCCTTGGTTATAAGCAATTTCTTCAAGACATGCAACTTTCAATCCCTGCCGCTTTTCAATGACCTCTATAAAGGTACTGGCTTCCGATAAACTGTCGTGAGTACCTGTATCTAACCATGCAAAACCGCGATTTAAAGTTTTAACCAATAGTTGGTTCCTTTCTAAGTATTCTTGATTTACAGTTGTGATTTCTAGTTCTCCTCTGTCACTTGGTTTGATGTTTTTAGCGATTTCCACAACTGAATTTGGGTAAAAATAAAGGCCAACCACAGCATAATTGCTTTTTGGTACTTTTGGCTTTTCTTCAATACTCAGAACATTTCCAATTTCATCATATTCAACGACCCCGTACCTTTCTGGATCATTTACATAATATCCAAAAACAGTAGCTTTATCTTTTTGCTCAGCTGCTTCTACGCTCTGATGTAAAACGGATGAAAATCCTGCGCCATAAAATATGTTATCCCCTAAGACAAGGCATACACAGTCGTTTCCAATAAACTTCTCACCAATGATAAACGCCTGCGCCAAACCGTCTGGACTGGGCTGCTCTGCATAAGAAAATCGTACACCAAGTTCATGACCGTCACCTAAAAGCCTTTTAAATCCGGGCAAATCATAAGGGGTAGAAATGATAAGAATCTCTCGAATACCCGCCAACATCAATACAGATAAAGGGTAGTAAATCATTGGCTTGTCAAAAATTGGAATGAGTTGTTTGCTAATTCCTTTTGTAATAGGGTAAAGGCGTGTCCCAGAGCCTCCTGCCAGTATAATTCCTTTCATTGCATCAATTTCTTGTATGTTCAAATACTTGATAAATCGTTAAAATTGAAATCAGAATATTGATAATTATTTATTATTTCCTTTTATGTACAAGATAAACAAATGAAGTGTAAACTGTTGAAAAATATTCATATCAGTTTTAAGATCTAATTTTGTCTCTAATTGGTTACAAAGATATATAAAATATTTGTAAGCCTGAATGAGTACGGTGGAAAAATATGTATTTTAGTTTTAATTATTATCTATTTTGTCGTAACTTTGTACCGACTAATTAAAACGATTTCATCTTAAAGAATTTATTTAACATTACAATAATGAATATTTTATCAAATATATTTAAAAAGAAAGAGACTGTAGGTGGAATGGAAGATTATATGACCCTGATCAGGGTTTATTTCCAAAGTTCACTTGCAGCTCAACTGGGCATCAATAATTTAAAGATGCTTCCTGATCTAAGAACATTTAAGACTACCTTGCATGTGCCAACGCTGAATAATAAATTAGGTGTTGGTGAGAAAGCCCATTGCAAAAAACTATTGAAAAATCTTTACCATACGGATGATATGTTTTTTAAAGAGATCGATCAAAGCGTTCGCAAAAACTGTAATAGACTTGAGGATGTGCAGCCTTATCTGGTACAATTTCAAGGATTTACGCAGGAATTGATGATGCTCGTTGGTAATTTAATGAAGT
Organism: uncultured Prevotella sp.; assembly: GCA_937874345.1. GTDB lineage: Bacteria > Bacteroidota > Bacteroidia > Bacteroidales > Bacteroidaceae > Prevotella. The sequence continues at coordinate 13,634 of CALNBT010000174.1, read as the reverse complement.
ACAAGTTGCGGGTACCTTCTTTTTTGAAGAAGTCTATTTATATCATGACACAGAATACTGTAAATGATATCTTTACAAAAAATGATTACAAAGATGCAGCAGTCATCAAATCCGTTTTAGCAGTCCGTCAGTATGACAAGCGTTTAGGGTTTAGTCAGAAGTGGACCACAGACTTCGTTTTTCAACTTGTTATGCTTGCTAAGAAAGAACCTAAACCAGACAACGATAAAAAATAGCTTGGCAATTGGTGCAATTTTAAGAACAATTTTGTCTTCAGATTTTAGTTCTTTCTTGTTAAAGTATTAAATGAAAAAAAACAAGTAATAATTTGTGATTGTCAATTTATTACGTTAATTTTGTAACCAAATTAGATATCTATGGATGCTAACGAGAAGACTATAACGTTGTTTTCTACACGTATCAGGCAAATGATTCTTCAATTTAAAGAAATTAAACAGGAGAATGGTGATTTGTATGCATTGGTAGATGAACGCGATGCCAAGATTCATCAACTCGAGGCAAAGTTGGAACGAGCACAAAAAGATTTCAATACTCTCAAAATGGCAAAGATGATCGAAATATCTGACATGGACATGGAAGGTGCAAAAAAACGGTTGTCGAAGCTCATACGTGACGTTAACAAATGTATCACGCTACTGAATGAAAAGTAATCGGAGCGATGGCAGGAGGAGATAGAGAAAAAATCCAGATAAGATTGCATGTCTACGATACCGACATGGCCGTAACGGTTGTGAGGGAAGAGGAAGAATATTACCGCAAGGCTGCAAAACTTATTACTGATGCAGTAAATACCTACGCTTCTTTGTTTAAGACAAAACGAAGCGAAAAGGAAATACTATATATGGCTTTGATTGACATTGCACTGCGGTTTGAGAAAGAATCCGCTCGCAACGATATAGAGCCATACAACGCAATTATTTCTCAATTGACTTCCGAAGTGGAGTCTGCGTTAAAAGAATAATAGAATGATTTTCTGATTCCAGTTTCTGGAAAATAGAAATTCCTTGGATAGAATCTTTTCTTTGAATAATCGCAGATTGCTATTTGGAAAATACATTGAAAGACTTTTTTCTTTCTTGCTTAGTCCTCTTTTTCATTTTAGTAGCCAAACTTCAAAATGAAAATTAATTTTTAATTATGATAAGTATATTAATTACAGCCATTGTCTCATTGATTATTGGCGGCTTGATAGGGTATGCTGTTTTCCTCTATGTTATTAAAGGAAAATACAATGAAATGCTTTCAGCTGCAGATAAAGAAGCTGAAGTGTTGAAAGAACGAAAATTGTTGGAAATAAAAGAGAAATTTCTAAACAAAAAGTCTGAATTAGAATCCGAGGTGCAACAGCGAAACCAAAAGATTCAGCAAAGTGAAAACAAGCTCAAACAGCGAGAATTGGGTTTGAACCAACGTCAGGATGAATTGAACCGGCGCAAGCAAGAGGTTTCTCAACAGCAGCAGCGCATTGATAATGAAAAGAAGTTGTTGCAAGTGAAACAGGCTGATCTGGAGAAAATGCAAATCCGTGAACGTGAAAAGTTGGAAGAACTTTCAGGGTTGACAGCTGAAGAAGCTAAAAACAGATTGATTGAAAGCTTGAAAGATGAAGCCAAGACGGATGCAGCCAGCTATATTAACGAAATTATGGACGAGGCTAAACTCAATGCAAATCAAGAGGCAAAGAAGATTGTTATCCAGACCATACAACGTGTAGCTACCGAGACAGCCATTGAAAATTCTGTCAGTGTGTTCCACATTGAGAATGATGAAGTGAAAGGACGCATTATCGGTCGAGAAGGTAGAAATATCCGGGCGCTAGAGGCTGCGACAGGCGTTGAAATCGTTGTTGATGATACGCCTGAAGCCATTGTTATCTCTGCATTCGATCCTATTCGAAGAGAAGTTTGTCGTTTGGCATTACATCAATTGGTTGCAGACGGACGTATTCACCCAGCACGCATTGAAGAGGTTGTGGCTAAGGTGGAGAAACAACTTGAAAACGAAATTATTGAAACCGGTAAGCGTACTACAATTGATCTCGGAATTCATGGATTACATCCTGAATTGGTTCGTATTGTAGGTAAGATGAAGTATCGTTCCAGCTATGGACAGAACCTCTTGCAACATGCGCGTGAGACTGCTAATCTCTGTGCTGTCATGGCTGCAGAATTAGGATTGAATCCTAAAAAGGCAAAACGTGCAGGTTTGCTGCATGATATTGGCAAGGTGCCTGATGAGGAAAGCGAATTGCCACACGCACTTTATGGAGCAAAGATCGCTGAAAAGTATAAGGAGAAACCTGATATTGTGAATGCGATTGCTGCCCATCATGATGAAGTTGAGATGCAAACTTTGCTTGCGCCGATCGTACAGGTCTGTGATGCTATTTCAGGAGCACGCCCGGGAGCCCGTAGAGAAATAGTGGAAGCTTATATCAAACGTCTGAATGACCTTGAGGCGATTGCGATGAGCTATCCTGGTGTTACAAAGACTTATGCAATCCAGGCTGGCCGCGAGCTTCGCGTGATCGTGGGAGCCGACAAGATGGATGATAACGAGTCAATCAAGTTGTCTGATGAAATTGCAACAAAAATCCAAAACGAGATGACTTATCCAGGGCAAGTAAAGATTACTGTTATCCGTGAAACCAGAAGCGTAGCTTATGCTAAATAGGCATATTATTTTATAATGAACAAAGCGAATCAATTCAATTTATTGAAGAGATTCGCTTTTTTGGTGGGAACAAAGGAAGGGTGTTGCAAGGTCTTCTCAAAAATAGAGTCTGGTGCTTTCTTATATTTCTAAAACAATCTTGATGACTTTGTTTGTTGATTTGCATGCTATCCCCCAACAATATCAACGACTTTGTAAGACAATTTTGATGGTATTGCTTTTGACTTGAATGGAATTTGTAAATCAATGATTATCATGAAATTATGATTTAATCATTCATCCTTTATTTTATTTTCTGCAGTTATTTTGAAAGTTTAAACAGAATTGGTATTTACTTTTTACAAAGTTGCCCTTGATAAGCGTGCGTTTCGATCATCTTCTTCGTCAGTTTGTTCGTGAATTCATAATTTTTCAATCCCCATTTGGGAGCAATCAATAAGTCGGAAGGAGACTGACTGACAAAACGTTCGAGTATCAGATCTTCTCGGAGATGTTGGATATATCTGATTATCAAATTGATATATTCATCGACATTATATATGTGGAAAGGTTGATTGGCATATTCTTTGGCAAGTATGGTACCGCGAATAATCTGCATCTGATGGATTTTTAAAATGTCGATGGGCAATTCTGAAATAAGAGATGCCTGTCTGATACTCTCGTTTTCGTCTTCACCAGGGAGCCCGATGATGATGTGTGCTCCGGTAAGGATACCCCGCCGATGCGTTTCTTCAATGGCAGTCTTGCTGCATTCAAAAGAGTGGCCACGGTTAATCCTTTGCAGGGTGGTGTCGTTTGCCGATTCAATTCCGTATTCAACCAACAAAAATGTCTTTTGGTTTAATTCGGCTAGATAGTCCAATAAAGTAGAATCGACACAGTCGGGGCGTGTTCCAATCACCAATCCTATCACATCCGGAACGCTTAAAGCTTCTTCGTACATGGCGTTCAGTCGGTCAATGGAAGCGTAAGTATTTGAATAAGCTTGGAAATATGCCAGATATTTCATGTCTGGATATTTCCTAGCGAAGAACCGTTTTCCCTGTTCCAGCTGAAGAGTGATGTTTTTGTCTGGGTCGCAATAGGAGGGATTGAAAGTACGGTTATTGCAATATGTACATCCACCATGCGAAAGGCGACCATCACGGTTGGGACAGGTAAAGCCAGCATCAATGGAAATCTTTTGAACTCGGTAGGGAAACTGCCCTCTAATCCAAGTTCCAAAATCACGATATAATTGTTTCATCATTTGCAAAAGTACGCAAATATGTTTACCTTTGCAATACTATTTTTTATAATTCCAGCCTAATGAAAAAGATCTTCTTGATGGTATTCATACTTGTTATATCTATGTTGAATGTGAATGCTGATCAACAAATGAATTTAAAGATGATAACCGACGGTGCTTTTGCCCCCGAGCGGTTGAGCGGTATTACTCCCATCAAAGGAACAGACTTGTATGCTTGCATCAGTAAGGATGGCAGCCAGATTCTGCAATATTCGTTTAAAACAGGTAAACAAACAGCTGTTTTGTTTGATGTGAAGAATACAATGGGTTCAAAAATCCATTCTTTTGACGGTTATCTTTTTTCACCTGATGGAACAAAAATGTTGATTCAGACACAAACAGACCGCGTTTATCGGCGTTCATTCAAGGCAAAATATTTCATTTACACGATAGCCACCACAAAATTAGAACCGTTGTCGGATAACGGACCACAGCAATCGCCGGTATGGTCGGTAGATGGTAAGCAAATAGCCTTTGTGCGTGATAACAACATTTTCCTCGTTAAACTGATGTATGATAATGCAGAGAGTCAAGTTACCAAAGATGGAAAGTTTAATGAAATAATCAATGGCATTCCCGATTGGGTAAATGAAGAAGAGTTTGGAACCAACTGTTCGCTGTGTTTTAATGCTGACGGTACAAAGATTTGTTGGATAAAATACGATGAATCGAACGTACAGACATATTCCTTGCAGATGTTTAAAGGAATGGATCCAGTGAAAGACCAATATAATGACTATCCAGGTTTGTATTCTTATAAGTATCCTAAAGCTGGGCAAGATAATGCAAAGGTAACGGTATGGAGTTATGATGTCAAGAGTCATCAAACAAGATTACTGCCAGTACCGTTGGCTTCAGATGGATATATGCCCAGAATCAAACCAACGGTCGATGCAGATAAGGTAATTGTCTACACGATGAACCGTCATCAGAACGAGCTTTGTCTTTACGGTGTAAACCCATCGAGTACTGTCGCTACATTGTTGATCAGGGAAAGTGTTCCTAAGTATGTAAAAGAAGAATCGATGGAAGGTGTTCTAATCGGTGAGTCCACCATTCTGTTACCAAGTGACAGGGATGGCTATATGAAAGGATATTTATACACGTTGAATGGTCAATTGCTTAAAAAGATTGGTGATAACTCTTTTGATATTACAAATTTATATGGCATTGATGAGCAAACGGGTGATGTTTATTATCAAGCGGCTGCCTTAAATGCTCATGATAGGCAAATCTTTGTATCCCATAAAAATGGAAAAGTTGAACGGCTAACGTCTATGGAAGGGTGGAATGATGCTCTGTTTTCTGCTGATTTTAAGTACTTTATAAATACTTGGAGCGATTATAACAATCCTTTTATCTATACCCTTTGTGACAATCGTGGCAAATCGTTGTCAACTTTATTGGATAATAAAGCATTAAAAGAAAAGACAAGTTTATATGGCTGGACTCCGAAGGAAACGTTCTCGTTTACAACTTCGACAGGAACGAAGTTGGATGGTTGGATGATTAAGCCTTCGAATTTTTCTGCATCGAAGAAGTATCCAGTCATTATGTACCAATACAGTGGACCAGGAAGTCAGCAAGTAGTCAATTCCTGGAATGCTGGCTCGATGGGACAGGGTGGCGCCTTTGACTACTATTTGGCACAACAGGGCTTTATTGTTGTTTGTGTAGATGGTAGTGGAACCGGTGGTCGTGGGTCTGAATTTGAAAAATCGGTTTATCTTCGGTTGGGAGATCTAGAGTCTAAAGATCAGGTTGAAGCTGCATTATGGTTGGGAAATCAGTCCTTTGTCGATAAAGACCGTATAGGCATTTGGGGATGGAGCTATGGTGGATTCAACACTTTGATGAGTATGAGTGAAGGAAGACCTGTATTTAGGGCTGGTGTAGCGGTAGCACCTCCTACTAACTGGAAATACTATGATTCGGTTTACAGTGAACGTTATATGCAGACACCTAAAGAAAATCCTGATGGATACGCCATCAACCCAATCAATAGGGTTCAAAATCTTCACGGAGCGCTTCTGATTTGTCAGGGCTTAGCAGATGATAATGTACATCCACAGAATGTTTTTGAATATTCAGAAGCCTTGGTGCAGGCTGATAAAGACTTCAAGGAGCAGATTTATACGAATAGAAACCACAGTATTTATGGGGGCAACACCCGACTACATTTAATGAGGCAGATTGCCAATTTCTTTGAAGTTGAAATGAAATAATATCTGCCGATAGTTGTTTTTGAAACGCAAATACGTTTGTTGAATAATGTAATAACGGCATGAGAACGAGGTTGAAAATCGTTTTCATGCCGTCTTTTTAAAGTATAAATGTGCGCGTGCTCTTATTCGCAAATACCAGCTTTTATCCACTGGTCTGCAATCTTTTGCGAATCGAGCAAAGCCGTTTCTTTATCAACATCGTATTCTTCTAACAGTAAATTAGTCAAGTCTTCTATGGAAAATTCTTTATTTTGGATAGATTTCCATAAATAAGCAGAACTTTCATTCATGGAAATGATATTGCTAAAGTCAATGTTTTCTTTTCCTTCAGCCACAATAATCAGTTCGCCACACACATTGCGAAGGTTAAATCCTGGTTTTGCTTTCATTGGTGTTATCGTTTTAATGTTCCGTAATTTATGCTGTGTTAAACACATAGTTTCCGATAAAGAAATAGTAAATATCTCCGAATGGGTGAGAGCGACACCCAAATGGAAGAATAGAGGCGCCATTTCAGCCCGCTGGTCAAATCAATTTTTGAACGTCCTTTGCGATAGAATCCAATGACAGAGCCTTTCACATCATCTAAAGTACACTGCTCTGTATTTAGATTTCCATCACCTTGAAGTATTATCTGTGTGTCAACAATTTTAATAATGCGGTGAAGAACAAATATGCCTGGCTTGATTTCAGCCAATACGGCGTCTCCGATCTTAATGTCTTCTGCTTTGGTTAAGAGGGCTTTGTCACGGTTATTTTCCAAAAAAGGCCTCATACTATAGCCTTTCAGTGGCAGAGTTACAGTGTGCCCTTGATTTAACAGCTTCACAACTTCTGGAAGAAATTCCTTGTTATTGAAGACTAATTCCTTAATCTCAATATGTTGGTCATGGTAACATTCTTCAGTCATGATTGAAAGAGTCTAGAATATTTTTAGGCTAGTCGTGTTTGGCAATACCTTGATAGCAGATCTCTGCCGCTTCGCGGTTAGGAAGACAATGCAATTTATAGATTTTCGTTTCCTCAATAATATGTGTAATTGTATCACAAATATTGTTGAAGATGTCTTTATCCCATTTCATCGTGGAACTGGATGACAGAACGGCCACAAAAGCCTCAATGGGTTTTAATGGTTCAACCTTATTGTTTAAGGATCTTTCTATTTGTGTAACAGCACCGAGTCTAGCCTTCATGTTACGATAGCATGGGGTCTTTCCACTCCAAGGACTACCATAAATATAGGGAATGTTATTTAGAATTCTTATGATTGGATTGTCATCGTTCATCAAATCGCATCCCTTGATGTAGCGAAGCCACATGCTTACTTGCGTGCTTTTACCTGTTCCACTTTTTGCTATGAATGCATAGCCATAACCACTATTCCTAACTAAGGAAGCATGAATCAGTATGGTTTGGTATCGGCTTGCAGCAAATGCAAAGACGAGCATCAAAGCATTGTTGAGCCCGAAGGTCCTCATATGAAGGTTACCATTTAAGGCACAGCTACATTTCTTATATTCTTTATCTGTTTGAAGAAGGCAACAGGAGTGGCCGTTGATATCTTTTATGATAAACTGGTATCCTTCATCTGGAAGTAAGTCTACAACAGTGTCCCCATTTCCGGTATCGAAAACACGTATATGTTCCTTTTTTTCTTTTGCAAATGGTTTGAGTTCATCATCAACGACAAGTTCAAATAAATTGTTTTCCTGACTTGTTGGCTGACTAATCCTAAATGGCTCAAACGATGGGATGAGCCATGATCCATTTTTTGTTGTATCGTGAAATACGATACGAATATTGAATTCAGCTATGCTGAATTGGTGGTTTTGGATCTCCATTCAGTGGATACAGCTAAATATTTAAGGTTTATTGCCCTCTATTATTCTGGAGTTGTCTGTTGGGAGAATTCTCTTGGCCTTCCAAGCGTTTGTTTCTGACTTGAGAATCACGATGAGAACCTTGTTTCTTCTTCTCGGCTTTGCTTTTTTCTTTAGCTGCTTTTTCTGCTTTCAAATCATTCGCTTGTGGCACAATGCCAATATATTTGAAGCTGTTTTGCTGAACATATTTGATATCAAATCGACCTTCCTTTACATATTTCTTCTTTAAAGAAAGATATTTCTTTTCAATTTTCTTTTGTTCATCCGAGAAAATCGTGGTTGTTGTAGCGTTTAGTACACCTTTTGATTGCAGGTAATGGCCAAATTGGAAAGAATAGTTATCCCGGCCAAAAAGAAAGCCTGTTTTGTTGATATATGCTGAATCGATTACTTGAATATCTGTAATATATACAGTAGAATCCTTGAATGATGCAGCAAAACCAAAAAGATAAGTTTTGTGAGAAACATCTTTACCTGCGACATTCATTGATAATACCATTGCAAAGAATACCGACAAAAGTTTTATTATTTTCATACTTAATTTGTTGAAGCGCTATTGTTCAGTTTTTCTAGCGCTTGGAATGTTATCATTATTTGTATCTTTATCTTCCAAGATACGATTTCAATTGATTGTTCTTGGTGTTTTGTCTTAGTTTTCTAAGCGCTTTTTCCTTTATTTGTCTTACTCTTTCACGAGTAAGTTTATATTTATCACCAATTTCTTCCATCGTCATTTCTGGCTGGTTGATACCGTAAAAGCTTTCAATGATGTTCCGTTCACGCTCATTTAACGAACTAAGGGCTCTGCCAACTTCGTCGCGCAGTGACTCCATCACCAGTTCATTATCTGTCGCAGGTGAATCTGTGTTTGGCAAAATATCCAATAAACTGCTTTCATCTCCTTCCATGAAGGGGGCATCAACGGATATATGCTTGCCATTGACCTTCATCGCATCGATGATTTTGTCTTCTGGCAAGTCTATCCTTTCAGCTATTTCATCAGCATTTGGCCTGCGTTCATTTTCCTGTTCGAATTTGTTGAGAATGCGGTTAATCTTGTTAGCAGAGCCAACCTGATTCAATGGAAGCCTTACAATTCTACTTTGTTCTGCGATTGCTTGCAGGATACTTTGCCGTATCCACCAAACGGCATAGGAGATAAACTTGAATCCCCGCGTTTCATCAAACTTTTCAGCAGCTTTAATCAGTCCTAAGTTGCCTTCGTTGATTAAATCGGGCAAACTCAATCCTTGGTTCTGATATTGCTTAGCAACAGAAACGACAAATCTTAAATTGGCTTTTGTTAGTTTTTCCAGAGCCTTTCGATCTCCTTTCTTGATGCGTTGAGCCAATTCGATTTCCTCTTCAATAGAAATCAAGTCTTCATGCCCGATCTCTTGAAGATACTTATCGAGGGCAGCACTTTCTCGATTAGTGATAGATTTTGTGATTTTCAGTTGTCTCATGAAGCAAACTCCGTTTGATGGTTGTTGCAAATGTAATTGTTTTGATTGATATCTACAAATTTTGTACCATAAATTATCTATAACAAGACTGGTAATTATCTGCTGTTATTGTTTGGCAAAAAGAGAGAATGCAATCCTATTTTTGCATTCTCTCTTGTAAATGAAAAGCGTCTCAGCGCATCAATATCATTTATCTCATCATCATCATTGTTCGTTTACAGTTACTGCGAAGTAATCTTTCTTTCCAGTTGGCCATATTCCTTTGATGTACAATACTGGGTCTTTGCTGGTTGAAGCTTTCTTAACCGCTGCCTGTAAATCGCCTAACTTTTTCATTGGCACATCGTTGACTTCTTGAATGATGAATCCTGTAGAGACACCTGCATCTTTCAATGTACCATTGTTTATCTTAATGACTTCCAAACCATAATTGATTTTCAGCTGATTCTTCTGCTCTGTGGTTATTTCCCTGAAATTACCACCCAAGACATCCATGTCAGCAACTTTCAAAACGTTTGTGTTGCCTTGCGCATTCTTCATCGTTATGGTCTTCGTTGTTGGACGTTTGTTATGCAAATAGGTAAGGGCTATCTTGTCTCCTGGACGTTTTCCGTTGATGATTTCCTGGAGTTCGGCCATCTTTGTAATCTTCTTGCCGTCTACATTTGTAATGACATCACCTGCTTGTAAACCAGCTTCAGCACCAGATCCGTCCTCATCTACCTTCGCAACGTAAACACCTGAAGTCGTTCCTAAATCAATCGTCTTTCCATCATTCTTCTGACTATCGATATAACCCAATACATCTTGTCCTTGAATACCCAACATGGCACGTTGAACAGTTCCATATTTCTTTAAGTCTTCAATTACCTTACTCATGATACTGGTTGGTATAGCAAATCCATATCCACTATATGATCCTGTCTGTGAGTAAAGCATGGCATTGATACCAACCAACTCGCCCTGCGAATTGACCAATGCTCCTCCAGAGTTTCCAGCATTGATGGCGGCGTCTGTCTGAATAAAACTTTCTACACCGTTGGCATAGAGCGATCTGGCTTTAGCGCTTACGATACCTGCGGTAACAGTTCCGTTAAGACCAAAAGGATTTCCCACTGCGATAACCCATTCTCCAACCTTTAATTTGTCTGAATCTCCAATGGGAAGGGTAGGAAGATTGTTTCCGTTTATTTTGATCAGAGCGAGGTCGGTAACTTTGTCTGTTCCTATGATTCTTGCTGAATATTCTCTATTGTCTGAAAGTGTAACAGTCAGTTCGTCGGCACCTTCTACGACGTGGTTGTTTGTAACGATATAGCCATCGCTCGAAATAATGACCCCTGAACCAGCTGCTCTTTTGGGTTCGGTTTGTATCTGACGTTTCTGCCTGCCACCGTTGTCATTTGGATTACCAAAGAATCCGAATGGTCCAAAAAAGTCTGAGAATGGATCGTTTGGAACATCGATCACTTGAGTCTTTGAATTTTGTACATACTTGATGTATACAACAGCTGGAAGGGCTTTTTCTGATGCATAAGTCAGATCAACAGGTTGTCCAACTGCTGGCGCTTTTTCACTCGCAGCATTTACTTTCATGTAGGCGCCGGCTGAAAAAACAACTGCAATGATGCATAATGCCGACAACAAATACTTTGAATAATTTTTCATTTTCTTACTGTTTTATTTGTTTCGTTAATGATATTTTATTGATGATTCTTTACTTGTTTTGTCAATAAGCTTTACTTGTTTTTATCGTTGCAAATATAGGCGCAAAAAATGAAAATCTGCCAATCTGTCGTGTATCTTTATTCCAATTTAACAAATTAATCCTCAGTATTAACGCCAATTAAGCGCTTCGGATGTTTTTTTACAATAATTGATTTTTGGGTGTCTGAAATATCGAAAACATTTTATTTGTGACAATAAGTTGGCATGTTATTTAACGAGTTGAATATCATTCATATGAAGGTGCTTTTTCTCTGCAATTCAATTTGTATGGTTTTGCCCGTCAAAGTCATTGAAATTGAAGGTCAATTTCAATGACTTTGTTTTGCAGTTTTCATGGTATTGCGATAACTCTTTCTTTGAGTTTCATTACAAATCGGCCATATATTATTCAAATTGGTATCTATAAAAGACAATTTATATCAAGATATCATCAAATCTTGTGTTAAATTATTTTTGTGATGTAGCATAATCTGTTTTATTTTCGTACATTTGTAAGAAATATAGAGAAGTGTTTCGGCTCTGCCGCTGGTATCAGATGATACGAGAGGAAAGTCCGGGCAACATAGGACACTCCACTTCTGAAAATGGAAGCTATTGGTGACAGTAGGTGTTGGTAGAAGAAAATAACCGCTCTGCGGAGTAAGGGTGAGAAGGTAGTGTAAGAGACTACCAGTTGACGGGTGATCGTCAAGCTGTACTATCTGGAGGTTGCAAGTTCGCGTATACCATTGTTTGAAGGCTGTCCGTCTGAACGTTCGCGTACAATGGAGGGTAGAATGCTAGAGTTGAAAGGTGACTTTCAAAGTAGATAAATGGCAGAGCACCGAAATGTTTTTTGGTACAGAACCCGGCTTATAGAAACACTACTTTATTTTTTTAATCATTGTTGATTGACAACAGACCTTTTAGGCAGGATATGTTACAAAAAACTGGTAAATACGTTCAACAAGTAAAACGATTTCTTACGGTAGATATGTGGCGTTTGTCGCCAAAGGATGTATCACCGTTGAAATACTTGTTCGTGAGTATAACCAAAAAGTTGTATCTTACCATATCTTTCTTTTTTTCGAAAGGAACAGGAGGTCAAGCTTCTTCCCTGACCTATTCTACGTTGTTGGCTATCGTTCCGATCCTTGCAGTGGTATTTGGGATTGCCAGTGGCTTTGGATTTTCAAAATACATTGAGGAATGGTTTAGGACAGCTCTTTCGGGTCAACCTCAGGTTGCTGATTCTATCATTTTATTTGTGGAATCATATTTGCAACATACACACAGCGGCATCATTCTAGGAGTAGGTTTAATATTCATGTTGGGTACCGTTGTGAATCTTACTCGGAATATAGAACAAACGTTTAATGCGATATGGCAAGTCAAGCAAGAGAGAGATGTCTTTAGAACCATCACAGATTATCTTGCGATGTTTTTTATCATTCCAATCATTATCGTCCTTGTATCAGGTATTTCAATCTTCATTACAACATTTGTCGATCGTACCCAAGAGTATATTTTATTGCAGCCATTTTTAAAGACAATCATCTACGTGATGCCATATGTCCTCATGTCGTTGGCTTTCACCGGTCTTTATATTTTCATGCCAAACACGCATGTGAAATTTAAGTCAGCCGTAATTCCCGGTATCCTTGCGGGTGTGGCCATGCAGTTTCTTCAACTTTTTTATGTAAATGGACAAATATTGCTTTCGAGTTATAATGCCATCTATGGATCATTTGCTGCCTTACCTTTATTTATGTTGTGGATGCAGATATCATGGAGCATTTGCCTCTTTGGCGCCCAACTGTGCTATACAAACCAGAATTTGGAAGACTTCGCATTCTTGGCTAATCCAGATGAGATTAGCCATCGATATAGGTTGATGTTGAGCATCGTTTTGATGGAAAAAATCAGCAAGCGTTTTGCCGAGGGTAAAAAGCCATACACCGCTCTGGAACTGAAGCTGGAAACCAACATACCTATTCGTGTAACAAATGATTTGCTTTATAACTTGGCGAAGGCTAATCTCATTAATCCTAGTGTTAATGGAGCAAGCAGTGATGGTGAACTGTTTTATCAACCAGCCGAAACATTAGAGAATATTACTGTTGGCGCATTGGTAGATCGGTTGGAGGCGCTTGGTACATGGCGTTTTTCTTTCGACTTGCATCAACAGATTGAGTCTGCAAAGTGGAAAAAGGTATTTCAATTGAGAAAATCGTATCTGAATGACCTTCGACAAATACCTATCAAGGATTTGTAGAAGGGGTTAGAAGTTTAATTTAGTTAACGTTTCAATTAGACGAATATATCATAAATTAATAATATAGATTGCATTATGGATATGAATTTACCTGAC
>CALNBT010000173.1 GCA_937874345.1 uncultured Prevotella sp. | reverse complement strand
GTATGTTTCATGATTTAAAACTGTTGACGTTAGCAGTTGAGAGGAAAGTAGGAAAAAGTATCAGCCATCCTTCGGATTTCGAAAAATTATCCCATTTGTTTACTAAATTAGGACAGGACGTCAGTAGCTCTGCACTCAGTAAGGTTTGGAATTATGTGAGTCAGAAAGAAAAACCGTCTGTGGCAACACTTGACAAGATTGCCCTGTTTGTTGGTTTCCAAAACTGGGATGATTTTAAGACCGTTTTGCATGGTGAGGATAAGGTTGACTTGCATTATGATGAGCCGGAAGGGTCATCGGCAGATTCGCATTCAGAGAAACGAATGAAAGATTCACTTTGATTGATTTGACAACAGTTGGCAAGACTGGTTCGCACAAAATAAAAAGAGGTTCAACATTCTGTTGAACCTCTTTTCGTATCTTAAAAGCTGTATGCCAAAATTGGTTATTTGGCAGTAACAGTTCTTCTCTCTTTGATACGAGCCTTTTTGCCTGTAAGATTTCGAAGGTAATATAGTTTGGCACGACGTACCTTACCGCGCTTGTTCACCTCGATAGAATCAATGTTCGGTGATTCGATAGGGAAAATACGCTCAACGCCAATCGTTCCAGACATTTTACGAACTGTGAAACGTTTCTTTTCGCCATGTCCGGAAATTTTGATTACAACACCACGATAAAGCTGGATACGTTCCTTTGTACCCTCAATGATTTTGTAAGCGACAGTGATTGTATCACCTGCTCTAAATTCAGGAAACTCCTTGCCGGTTGCAAATGCTTCTTCAGCAACTTTAATTAAATCCATTTTTTATTTGGTCATTAAATATTGTTTGTCACTCCAACACAACATAGCAAGTAACTCGTCTACCTCTAGCGGTTATGCCGAAAAGCGGTGCAAAGGTAGCATAATTTTCTAAGAACCGCAATTTAAAAGGAAGATATTTTTCTGCTTTTGATTTATATTCATTCTTTTACGGCATTTTGAAATGGTGAAACGATTCTTTTCAAACAGATGTTTTGGCACCAAAAATACTTCAATTTTCGTGCTTTTGATGGTCTTAACCTGTTTAGTCTTTGTAGCTGATTGCAGAACGAAGAACTTGGGATATATCTTATTTGTGATTCTTGTGGTCTTACAATTTATTCATAGTCAATCATGCGTGACAGTGTAGGCAACCATGCTGTGCCTTGAATTTCCATGTTAAAGTTTATTATATTATCGTTGTTTGACAGGTTTAAAGCCAATACTATTAGCTACCTTTGTAAATATAAATAATATATCTTTTGTTTATGATTCAGAGATTTACAATTGGTGGATTTATTGTGGCTGCCCTTCTTTGTACTTCATGTAGGTCACAATATCAGTTAACGGGCATCGACAGAAGTCGGATTGTGGTTGACAAACGTTATGATGCGATGCCGGATGCATCGGTTGATGCGATGATGAAGCCCTATCAGCAACACGTGGACAGCTTGATGAATCCTGTGGTTGGCGTCCTTGCGCAGGATATGTCGTCTCGTCGTCCTGAAAGCCTGCTGTCAAATCTTTTAGCAGACATTCTGGTATGGGGAGGTCAGAAATATCATGAACAGCCCGATTTTGCCATTTATAACATGGGAGGCATCCGTGCAGCATTCACAAAAGGGGATGTAACAATTGGTGATATATTGGATGTTGCGCCTTTTGAAAACAAGTTGAGTTTCTTAACGTTGAAGGGTGACCAGGTTGTGCAGTTGTTTCAGCAAATAGCTTCTACTGGCGGCGAGGCTGTGAGCCATGGTGTTCAGTTAGTGATTAGCAGGGATGGCCAGTTGGAGTCGGCTCAATTGAATGGCGCACCTATCGATCCACTGAAGGATTACAGAATTGCAACGCTTGACTATCTTGCTGCAGGTAACGACAAACTGAAGGCTTTCAAACTAAAACAAAATTTCGTTGCTCCACAAGAAGAAGAAAACAATGTTCGATTTATTATAGAACAGTATTTCAAGGAACAAACCTCGAAGGGCCTTGCTGTCGATTCGAAGTTAGAAGGTAGAATTGTGGTTAAGTAATTTTGGGTGTGAAGGAGAAAAGAATATGAAAAAGAAATTTGATTTAATCGTAGGACTGTTCTTGTTGTTTGCCACTATTTCTGTGGCACAGGACAAGACTTTGACGATATTACATACCAACGACACCCATAGCTGCATTTATCCCTTGAATCCCAACTTGGTCGATACGATGGTGGCAGGCAGGGGTGGCTTTATCAGACGCATCGCAATGCTGACGGAAGAACGGAAAAAGGATCCGGGTTTATTACTTTTCGACAGTGGCGATTTTAGCCAGGGATCACCGTATTACACACTATACAAGGGTGAGGTTGAAATCAAGCTGATGAACAGGATGGGTTATGATGCCGTAACGATTGGCAATCATGAATTTGATTTCGGGGTGGATAACCTTGCCAATCTACTGAAAATGGCCCAATTCCCGATTGTCTGTACCAATTATGATTTCACTGGAACCTCTTGTGAGGGTTTGGTAAAGCCTTACATCGTCATGAAACGTAACGGAATACGCATTGGTGTCTTTTCTGTGGCACCAGCCTTGGATGGTTTGGTTGACGCCAAGAATTGTCAGGGTGTGAAGTACCTCAATCCACAGCAGGTAGCTCTTGAAACGGCTACCATGCTGAAAAAGCAAAAGAAATGTGATTTGGTGATATGTCTATCGCATTTGGGATGGTCTGATAAAGGAAAGAGTGACCAATGGTTGATTGCCAATACGCGCAACATCGATTTGGTGTTGGGTGGGCATTCGCACACTTATTTGAGAAAATTAGAATACGTCAAGAACATGGATGGCAACCCTGTGGCAGTTGATCAGAACGGTAAGCAAGCATTGTTTGTGGGCAAAATGAAATTGAAATTTAATAAGGTAAAATAAGGTAAAGATACGAATGACAAAAAGCGTCTATTGGCGGTGGAATTCGATATCAATCATTTTGCATGGCAAACCCATTGAAATTGACCGGCAATTTCAATGGGTTTGTTTATCAATATGCACCATTTTGTTTTGTACTTGCAAATTCTATTCATAGCTTCTCTGTACGACTTGCTTTCATTATTATTCAAAATAGAATGTCAAGGCGATCATCTTCGAGGTTGATTTGTTGACTGAATTTGTAAAAGGAAGCATGTTTTTGTCGGTAATAGTGCCTGCATGTTGGCTATCGTAGCTATTGGTTAGACCCAGCATAAATTTTAGTTCGGGTCGCAACTTAAAATATTGCAAGTAAAAATCGCATCCTAAACCGAGTTCAAGAAACATATCGTATTTCTTTAATGCGATCTGTTGATCGTTTTTTTGATTGAGATTGAGCATTGGGTTTAACCCCGCCAGTAAGTATGGCCGATGATTGTTGAACCTTGGAGAGGCAAAAATGAGATCGAGCGCTGTCGACATGTACGCCATTTTTAAATCCTCTCTTTGTTCTGTCGGTTTTCCTGTCTGATCTGGATCGCTGAAATCTTTGAATGCAAGGTGCCGGTTGCCGAAATACATAGTAGGCGCAATGCGGAACTGAAACAGTGAACTGAGCCTTAACTCGCCTAGTACACCGATAGTCAGTCCTGGGTCCCAGCGGTCCTGATCGGTTGTAACCAGCACATTCTTAACCGTACCGTCATCCATGGTGATTTGTTGTGGACCAATGTTATTGAACTCTATGTCCTGAACATGTGTACCCAGCAGTACGCCAAAATGAAAGGGACGCAAGTCGGTATAAGGACGATTTTGCACCGTCTTGTCAAACTGAGCAAATCCTGAAATCAAGTTCAGGGAAAGTATTAGGGTGCATAATCCTCTTCTTTTCATGTTTCTTTAACGGTGGTTTCATCAAGTTATTGCATCCGAAACGGATAGAATTCAAGTATAAAATTAATTAATATTGTCATCTACAAGTAGCAAATCAAAATAAATCTTGTATCTTTGCAAAGATTATAAGTAGGTAGTTCTACTTGAAAGTTAATTAAATAATAATATTAAAAGTTTAAAAATTATGGCTTACGTAATTGGAAATGATTGCATTGCTTGTGGTACCTGTATTGACGAGTGTCCCGTAGGAGCTATTTCTGAAGGCGATATCTACTCTATCAATCCTGAGGCTTGTACAGATTGTGGTACTTGTGCAGATGTTTGTCCAAGTGAGGCTATTTCTCACGAATAAAAGTAGGGCAGTTTACATTACTGGGGAAACGAAAGTACGCAAGTAAGATAATTATATTCTTTTTGAGAATTGATTTTCTCAGCGTATGAAATAGAAACGTCTATGTTGAATAAGCATAGACGTTTCTTTGTATTATGTGTATCATTCTTATCAACTGTTGTCTTGACATCTTATCGAGAAGAAGGGCTTCTTTGGTTGTGGGTTATCCAAAAACAGGAGGTCAACACACAAAGTGTTGACCTCCTGTAATATGTTGTAAGGGTTTTGAGCTTATTTTTTGCCTAGAGCTTGCTTGGCCATTTCATTATTTGGGTCGAGCTCTAAAACTTTATTCCAGTAAGTATCAGCTGTTGACTTGTTGTTGTTCATGAAATAATAGTAGCCAAGATATCTGTATGCCTCAATTAAGCGGGTCTTGTCAATGTCATCTGTTGTAGCCTGACTTGACAAAGCTGTTGCTACAGCTTCATAGTAAGGTTTTGCAAGACCTGTCTTCGTTTCTGGGTCCATGTATGAATTGACGCGGGCACGCATGAAATTCGCGTAAACGATGTTTGCAGGGAACTTCTGTCCTAAAGACTGATAGATCTGATCAGCCTTTTGGTAAGATGCTGTTTGATCTGCCCCCGTTTGCGTTGAAGCCATGGTTGTGTAAAGCGTTCCCAAGCCAGAGATATCTGATGCTTTAGCAGCGTCTTGGATTTTATCCAAGTATTGTTGGTAATAGGTCAATGCATTTGGATAATCTCCTTTGGCAAGATAAGCGTCAGACAATGATCTGATATTGCTGGTCAGCAAAGATTTGTTATCAGCATTGGCAACCATTCCCTTTTGGAGCATTCCAATAGCAAGGTCATACTGTTTACTATCCATGTAGGCTTTGCCATAATAGGTATAGTCATATCCAGAAATAACAGCACTGTCACTTTTGTTGAAAAGACGATCTGCGTAGTTTAGTGCATCTGTTGTTTTTCCTTCATCTGTATAGTTGTAGAACACTAAACGATTCCAAGCGGCATTGCGTGGGTTCTTGCTTAAGCCATATAAAGCCATGTCTAAACTCTTATCCCGAGCCTGACGTAAGTAAGCAGCCATGGCATAGTTTGTGATGTCTACATCTTCCAATCTGCTCTTGTCTACTTTTTCGTATGCTAGCATACTCTTCTCGAGTAGGTTTGAGTTATAGTAAATACGACCTGCTAATGCATCTACAGCAATGTCTGGTCTTTGAGTACGCAGATCATTCAAGTTCGATACGGCCTCTTCGGGACTCCGGCCACGAAGGATGTTTGCATACTTGAAATAAGCATCCGGATTTTTAGGATCGAAATACTTTGCCTGTTGATACCAACCTGCTGCAGCGCCACCATTATCTTTCAATACTTCGATATCACCAGCAAGAATATAGGCATCAGCATACTTCTTGTTTCTTTCCATTGCCAGCGTTGCGTACTTCATGGCATTGGCAGTATCGTTGACATTTAAAAATGCTTTTCCAATACCAACAAGTACAACTGGATTTTTCTTGTTGTCCTTGTAGATCGTTTTCAGACCTTTTTCTATATCACCACCAGCCTTGATGATCTGGGTTGCCTGATCAATTGCTGCTTTTGATATGGCATCTTGTGCCATTGAAGGAGCTGCAAAACCCATTAGCAGAGCTCCTATGATAAGATATTTAATTGTTCTCATAATCAACCGGTATAAATGGTTATTATCCTGTGTTATTTGTCGTTAAACGTTTAAGCTAATTCAATTTACTTCTCATTTGAAATTTGAACCTGTCTGACAGTTAAATTCCCATAAGCTGGAAGCAAGCCTGCTTTTAACATAATCTTTTGTCCCTTGTCTTGTGAAATGATAAAATTAGAAAATCCTGTTGGCAATCCAATGTGCGCATCGTTAAGAAGTATATACAAAGTTCGTACCAAAGGATAGCTCGCGTTATAAAAATAATATTGAAAGGGTTTCCAACTATTTGCTACATTAGCTATAGGAAGAGAAGAAACAGCCATAGGGCGTATTCCCTTTTTGAAAGTTAAGTTTGTTGAATCTCTTTTGTCATTCAGCCAATTGCTGCCAATAATGCCGATTGCTCCTTTATTTTTTTCAACATATCTGATCACGTCAGCAGTTTTATTGACTGCGGCAACGTTTTTATTCTGGATAGCATGTCCCCCAAGGATAGAGTCTTCTACGTAATGTACAGCGGATGAGTTGGGATTATCAAATACTACTGTGATTTCGCCAAGTTTCGAATGGGGGTATATTTCATTCCACTTAGTGATCTTTCCCGAAAATATCTTCTTTATATTGTCAACACTAATGCATGAATCTGTGTTGCTTGAATTCTGAACCAAAGCAAGACCATCGTAAGCGATCTTGATAGATTGAGGAAATTGTTTTCTTTCCTTAAGATTCTCTCTTTCCTCTTTTGTAAAATCACGTGAAGTAATTGCCATAAACACTTTGCCTTTCAATAATAGATTGATAGCTTCCGACTCATTTGTATAGTTGGGAGTGACTTTGGCTTTAGGATATGTAAATTCGAAGAGCTCACGTTCTTCTTCGATTACAGGACTGAAACTCTCGTCAGCAGCAAATGTCATTGCTCCTGACGAGTAGGTATCAGTTCTTCCATCTTTGGGCTTCTTGTTTTCACAAGAGCCCAAAAGAATGGTTGATAGGGTTAATCCTACAAAGATGTAAGATAGTTTTTTCATTATTATTGCAATTTAAATGCAACAGGTACATTGTATTTCACACGTACTGCCGAACCATTTTGCTTACCAGGAATCCAGTTAGGCATGCTCTTTACAACACGAGCTGCTTCACGGTCAAGTGAAGGGTCTACAGAGCGAACAACTTGAACGTCCGTGATAGAACCGTCTTTCTCAACAACGAAAGAGATTACAACACGTCCTTGTACGCCGTTCTCTTGAGCAACAACAGGATATTTTACATTTGAATTCAGGTAACTCATCAAGGCAGAAGGTCCACCTGGGAAGGATGGCATCTGTTCTACAACGTCGAATACCTTGTTTTCTACTTCTGGCTTTGGCTCTGGTTGAGCAACTGCTTCTTTAATTTTCAATACTTCACCGCTCTTGTCATCATTACCCTTTACATCAAGGGCACCGATAGCAGTTTTGGTGTTCAAGATTTCTTCCTGAGTCTTTAGTTCTTCTTCAGGTTTTACTTCATTGTCTTTTTTAATGACTGGTGCCGTAAACTTGATAGAACTCTTAACGCGTTCAACGACCTTTTCAGGTTCAAGTTCAATTTTCTTTTGCTTTACTTCTGCCAGTTTTTTGGGTTGAGTAAGCTTTGAAAGTTCTACTACCTCTGTCATAGATGCTCTTTTTGCTGCTTCTGCGTCAGCGGCCTTCTTAATATTAAGACCTATTTGGCATAAGACAACAAGAACGATTACAGCTACGATAGAGATAACATTTCTCCTGCCGGTTTCCTTGCGCATAACGTAGGCTCCGTAGGCCTGATTGCGACCAACAAAGATCATGTCGGTCCAATCAGATGATATCAAATCAATTTTTGACATTGTTATTATCGTTTTAATAGTTAATCTTAGTTCTCTATTCAATTCCGTTAGCCTTTAACAACTTTTGGTCGTCTTGGTTAATTGTGTCGAGAACGTATTTACCTATGCTGCAAATCTGCATCTCGTCGAGTGCATCTACTACATTTTTATAACTTGACTTATCAGTTGCTTTAATGATGACGGTTATTGTCTGGATTTTTCGGCCGTTGATTTCACCGGCTTTAATCTTTGACAATTCTTTGCTATAAACAGAATCTGGGATTTGGCCTTTCTTCTGATCAAGCTCGGCTTTAGCCTTCATTACATCCAAAACCGGCTGCGTATTGTCTTCTGTTATATGCTGGATAAGGACCTTCCTGATGCCATTCTTGCCCCATGTCGTTGGAATAAGACTCTTTGGGTCATTATACTTTGGTAGGCCTTTTGTGTAGAAGATTTTGTTATTTCCTGCAATATAAATTGTGATGGTATACGAAGCCTTTGTTACTGACTTGTCTTTCTCGGTCATGTTCTTATCGTTACTAGGCATACTCAACTCCATTGTCTGTGGCTTTGCCAAAGAGGTACAGAGCATGAAGAACGTAATAAGAAGCATCATCATATCTACCATTGGTGTGAAGTCAACGCGAACGTTGATTTTCTTCTGCTTTCCGCTGCCTCCACCTGGTGTACTTACATCTGCTGACATACTTATTTATCCTCCCCTGTTTTTAATGAAGTAATGAGATAGTAGCGATTTTGATTCATACTTTGAAGTTCAGACATGAGTTTCTTCACATTTTTATATGGAGTGTCTGAGTCTGACTTTATAGCAAGCTTTACATCCTCGTTTACTTTCAACGCTTCTGAAATCCATTGCTGGAACTCACTTTTTCCACCATTGATAGAGTCCAAAGGTATACCAGCTTCTGCACCGGTGATGACCTTTGTCATTTCCTGTTGAGGTAATCCTAGGTAGCCTTTTAAGCTACTCAAAGGAACTCCCCACATTGGATCTGCTTGGAACTTCTTCATTTCTTTGGTTGTCAGACCGAGGCTTGCTGTTTCATTCATTCCTTGAATCAATGACAGCATATCGTTCTGATTATCCATACTCATAAACACCTTGCCGGTTTTATCAACCGTGATGTTCAGAACGTTTTTCTCTGGAACTTTGATCTCCGATATGGACGAAGGCTGGTTTACTTTTACTGGTTCGTTCTTGACAAATGTTGATGTCAACATAAAGAACGTCAGCAAGAGCACCATCACGTCCGACATAGGAGTCATGTCGATCCAGACGTCTTGTTTCTTAATTTGTAACTTACCCATAACTGAATAATTTTAAAAGGGTTAGCTAAAATTAAGCTTCTGGATGTTTTTCTTCGAATGTGTGTACAAGTGTGTAACCAATCTCGTCCATTGCAAAAGTAAGTTTGTCAATCTTGTTTGTAAAGTAGTTATATGCTACTACAGAAACCCAAGATGTGGCAATACCTGATGCAGTGTTTACAAGCGCCTCAGAAATACCGGTAGACAAAGCCATAGAGTCAGCTCCACCGCCAGCAGCCAAGGCAGCAAACGAACGGATCATACCAAGCACGGTTCCGAACAAAGCTGTCAATGTACCCAAAGTAACGATTGTAGCGATGATAGGAAGGTTCATTGTCATTGTTGGCATCTCGAGAGCAGTTGCTTCATCGTGTGCATTCTGAATGGTAAGAACTTTTTCTTTCATCTTGATAGGAGCTGTTTCCATCTTTCTGTAAGATCTTAAATCAGCCAATACCACGTTAGCTACAGATCCTTGTTGTTTGTTGCAAAGTTCTTCTGCCTTATCGATGTCGCCATTCTTCAAGGCTGCCTTTACGTCTTCAGCAAATTTGCCTACATTGCCTTTACCAGAGCAAGCGCTAATAGCTATCGTACGTTCTACTGACATTGCAATAACAGTACACAACAAACCGAAGATGATTGGAACAACCCATCCTCCTTTATAAATTGTACCTAACATGTTAAGAGGGTGACCTGCATGATCCCCATTAGCAAAGTTAGCTGGATCGCCAAGAATGTAATTGTAGAATGCCCATCCTACAATGAAAGCAATCACGATGATGATAAATGCATGTCTAACGCCCTGGAAGCCTTGCTTCTTCTTTGGGGCTGCTTTTGTTGTTGCCATAATTTTGTTAATGTTTAAAATTTAATTTTTAATTGTAATTTTTTAGTTATTTTATTATGATGATTTAGTTCTATTTTTTAGGCTGATTGATCATTCAAAAATAGTATAGTTGCTTCAAAAAAGCTTTGTATTCTCCGTATTAGTCGGACAAAGATAATAAATAATGAAGAACTATAAAGACAATTAAGAAGTTTTAACGAGCCGTAAGTGTAATTTTTTTAAGAAAATATCTATAGAATATTATCTTATTTTAGTTTAGAGGTCACTTCTTTGATTCTTTTCATTGCCTCTTTGATATTGTCGTCACTTGTTGCATAGCTCATCCTGAAGCATTCTGGATCCCCGAAGGCATCTCCTGAGACTGTTGCAACATGACCAACTTCAAGTAGATACAATGAAAAGTCAGTTGAATTATTGATGGTGTAAGTACCATCTGTTTTTCCATAGAAGCTACTGCATTTTGGAAAGAGATAGAATGCACCTTCTGGAACGTTGACATCTAAGCCGGGAATGTCTTTAGCTAATTTGACGATGAGATCTCTGCGGCGTTCAAATGCCTCGCGCATGGTCTCAACACATTCTTGACTGAGGACGTATGCGGCTTCGGCAGCTTTCTGGCTTACAGAGCATGCACCGCTTGTGTATTGCCCCTGTAGCTTGTTGCATCCTTTTACAATCCATTCGGGAGCTGCAATAAAACCAATTCTCCATCCAGTCATGGCGTAAGCCTTAGATACACCATTTACAATAATCGAACGTTCTTTCATTCCGGGGAATTGAGCTATGCTCTGGTGTTTCCCGATATAATTGATGTGCTCGTAAATCTCATCTGCCAGAACAAACAAATCGTCGTGGCGTTTGATGACATTTGCCAAGCCTTCCAATTCTTCCTTCGAATAAACACTACCTGTTGGGTTGCTTGGCGAACAGATAATCAGCATTCTAGTCTTAGGGGTAATCGCAGCTTCTAATTGCTCGGGTGTCATCTTGAAATTCTGTTCAAAACCAGCATTGACAATTACAGGAACGCCACCCGCTAATTTTACCATCTGCGGATAACTTACCCAGTATGGCGCGGGAATAATGACCTCATCGCCATCGTTAATCAAAGCCATGATCGTATTGCACACGCTCTGTTTAGCCCCATTTGAGACTAAGATCTCACTCAAGTCATAATCAAGATGATTTTCATTCTTGAGTTTCTCGACGATTGCTTTTCTTAAATCTGCATAGCCCGGAACAGGCGAATATTTAGAGTAGTTATCGTCGATAGCCTTTTTCGCTGCGTTTTTGATGTGCTCAGGTGTATTGAAGTCGGGTTCGCCGACGCTCATGTTAATAACGTCAATACCTTGAGCCTTCATCTCGCTACTCTTTTGTGACATAGCGAGTGTGGCAGAAGGTGCTAATCTGGTGAGTCTGTTAGATAGCTGTGCCATATTCCGTAATAATGATTAATTGAATGTTGCAAAAGTAATGTTTTATTCTTTTTAT
>CALNBT010000172.1 GCA_937874345.1 uncultured Prevotella sp. | reverse complement strand
TTGAATAATGGGATAACAGAACCGTTAGAACCCAATACATTGCCAAAACGGGTTGTCACAAACTGGGTATTGCCCTTCACCTTGCCGTCCTTTTCGGCCTTGTCAAGACTCTGGATATAGATCTCACAGATACGCTTTGAACAGCCCATCACATTGGAAGGATTCACGGCCTTGTCGGTTGACAGCATCACAAACTTCTTCACACCGTATTTCACACTCAGGTCAGCGATGATCTTTGTGCCCAGGATATTCACCTGGATACTTTCACTGGGATTGTCTTCCATCATCGGGACATGCTTGTAGGCCGCTGCATGGAATACATAGTCGGGCTTGAATTCAGAAAAGATACGCTCCATTCGGTCTTGGTTGGCGATGGTAGCCACAACCGTTTTGGTCTTGATATCAGGATATTTCTTTTTCATCATCAGCCGGATATCATGCTGGGGCGTCTCGGCCTGATCTACCAACATCAGATACCCCGGCTTATAAGGACAGATCTGCCTGAGCATCTCAGAACCGATGCTACCCGCTGAACCGGTGATCATAATTCGTTTGCCTTGAAGCAGGTTGCCGATACTCACCATGTCGACCTCTATCTTGTCCCTGGGCAACAAATCTTCAATGCTGATTTGCTTTAAGTTTCCTACGACCTTTTTCGCAGCATTGCTATCCCATTCCCGAACACCCTCGCTCATAAAGATACGGACACCGGCAGAAATCAAGATATCCTGTAATCTCTCGTCATTCCGGAATTCTTCATTTCGCAAAGGTGACACCAACACACAGGATATATGATTCGCCTTGAGAACTTCCAATAGGTTCTCGTCGATGGAATAGACTTTCTGACCCATCAGGTAATGGGTGGCATCGTTGTTGTCATGTGCAATAAATCCCTTCAGCTTGAATCTTTGAGGTTTTTCGTTGTTGATACTCTTGGCAATACCGGCACCACCTTCCTTCACACCATAGATAAGGGTGTTTTTGGCTTTGTCGATGTCATACATCGAATCGTACATCAACTTGACTAAGATACGGAAACCCCACATGGCTATTGTAGAAGCCAAATAGATGGTAACGATATGGCGTATCCGAAGGGGGACAATCCATTGATTGCCGGACCATCTCAAAACAAGGAAGTGGATCACGGTCGCTACCACGAGTCCAAAACCCATGGCACCGGCAACACGTTGCAAATCGACAAACGACGAATAGCGGATAATGCCCGAATAAGTATGGAAAAGACGAAAACCGATGATATTGAAGAAAAGGTAAACCAGCAATGTACTACTGATGGGACCCAGATTGGCCAGCGTTACATGTCCTCTGAAAAACAACAGAAAAACGAAAAGACCTGACAGATAGCAGATCAGGCAATCGATGATCAAGACAACCCAATAAGGCAATGAATC
>CALNBT010000171.1 GCA_937874345.1 uncultured Prevotella sp. | reverse complement strand
GTGTGAAATAGAGCCTTCTCATGTTCAAATGTTGACATTAGCATTTCATTCATCCCCTTGTAATTGCTGCTTTCGCACTGCTGAATCACAAATAAAATTAAAGTTATTCCCGATGGACCATCTACCTTTACACGATATCGCGATGTTGGTATCTGCCATTAATTTTCTGTTGAGAGACGAAGAATTTGATAATCTCGATCAGATTTGTTATCATTTCAACATCGCACGGCAAGAATTGGAAACCAGAATGCTGAAAGCGGGATACCGGTATTCTGAAGAACATAAACGTTTTTGGTAAACCCTATGATCACAAAAGACAGCATCGAAACAGCTTATAGTTTTTTTCATCAAAAGTATCAGGTATACCGTTATTCTAACATCGATATCCAGAAAGAAGATATTGAATATGCCATTGGTTCATACGTTGAGCAGATGAGTAGAGAGCTGTATCAAAAGATTTCTGAAGGTCAATCCGATTTTTTATTGCGTTCATCAAGGTTTGCCAACGATTTGGCAAACGCCGTAGCAAAATTAGAAACCATGTTGGAATAAGACCCCTTGTGGTTTCTATTCTTTATTCTTGAAAAAGATAGTAACCATCACGCCGATTAAGACGAGTGCGGCTCCTATGTAATGGTACAAATACAAGTGTTCACCTAGAATCATCGTACCGCCAACCACTGAGATAATCGGTGTAATCGTGTTGAGTACAGCAACCTGTGACGCTGGGATATACATGAGAGCATAGTTATTTAATACCGATGTCACAAACGATGAAAGCACACCCAGGTATACCACTGCTATCATAAAATGTACGTTCAATAGAGGTTTATAATAGTCTTGTATCGTTCCATCATGCAAATGGTAACCGATGGCGCAAACGTTGTAAATCAGACAGGCACCCACCAGCATCACCGCCGTGATATCAATGGATCGATATTGATGGTTAATTTTGCGTCCTAAAATATAATAGAATACAATCGACAGCACACTAAGAAGAATCAAGATGTTACCCTTCAAACTGTTGCCTTGCATCACGGTTCCGTTTTTCAGAAAGATATAACAAGTTCCTGCAATTGAAAGAATTACACCCAGTATCTGAATGGGCGTGTTGCGTTCTTTCAATATGAGCATCGCCAATAGGAGTGTAAATATTGGGGTCGTTGCCGAAACGATACCAGCTTCGGAGGCTGTGGTATATTGAAGACCGACTGCCTGCAACCCAAAAAACAATAACGGATAAAACAGCGATAGGTAAAGTAATTGCCGTAATTGATGCTTGTTGAATTTGGGCCGTTTGATAAACCCGGTGAGGTAACAAATCAACAGCCCAGCCAACGCCGCATTGAAACGGTGTGCCAAGACATCCAAGGGGGTAGCAGCGGTTAGCCCTATTTTGACAAAGACGAACGACAGTCCGATGATCATTGTCGAGATCGCCATACCAATATATGCTTTGACGTCTGTGCTTTGCGATTGAATGTTGTGCATGTAGATTGATTCGCCCTATTTTATCTCCAACGTTTCAACCGCTTTATTCCTCTAGAGAAGAGCCAAGCCATTATTCTGGAGTGACCGCCTTTGACCATCATCTGGCGACAGTATTCTTGAAAAACTTCCGCTGAGTCGCAGGGATAGATAAATTCTCCATCTTCGTAGCAGTAGCTGCAATATTCTTCACTGATAGAGCCGTCGGCATTGGTTCCGCCTTTCTTCGGATCTTTCTTGAGTGGCATGCCACAACTTTGGCAAATTTTGTTTTGTTTCATAAAGATAGAATGTTAATTGAAAGAGTCGTTATAGGGTGAACTAAAAAAGTCGCAACACTTCGTGGGTGCTGCGACGATATGCCACTTTATTTACCACCAAAGAGTCCTTTGATTTTTTTCCAGAAGCCACTCTTCTGAACAGTTTCTGTTGCTTTGTCGAGTGTATCCTCTACATTACCCCCCTTTTCTTTTGCAAAGTCCTCTATCTTTTTGACAACATCACTTTCTTTGACGTCTTCAATGGCATCTTCTACCTTGTCTTTGACAGTCTTAACGGTTTCGTTCTCCTTCAAATCATCAATCACATCATCGACTTTGTCGATGACAGTTTTGACAGTCTCATTTTCTTTCAGGTTGTCAATCACATCTTCAACCTTGTCCTTGACTGTTTGAACAGCCTCATTGTCCTTTAAATTATCCATCACATCATTTACTTTGTCTTGGACATCTTTGACGGTCTTGTTGTCTTTCAAATTGTCAACAACTTCTTCTACCTTTTCCTTGGCAGCTTTAACCTGTTCGTTTTCGTTCAGATTTCCAACGAGGTCCTCAGCTTTTTCTTTGGCATCTTCAATGGCGTCTTTTACCTTGTCTTGCACAGAATCGGCGGATGTTTGTGCTGCATCTTTCAATTCTTCTGCAACCTTGTTTTCTTCTTCTGTATTCATACTTCTCTTTTTTAGTTTGACAATGTATATATTAAATCGCAGTTCCTTTTTTCAATGCCGATGGTCATATTGCAAATATAACCCAAAAATATGTAACATCAAACACTTTAGCAATTTATTGCTTTATCTGGCCAAGTTGAAATATGAATTCTTGTAATTTAAATGCCTAAAGGTATCATTATTACAACGATAAGGAAGATGCCGAAAAGGAAGC